>CAZLNA010000008.1:2753-13086 GCA_964560485.1 uncultured Desulfobacula sp.
TGCGAAGCAAGCCGCCTGCTGGTGATGGAGGATGGCGAACTCAAACATGACTGCAAACCGCTTGAGGCGTTGAATTTTCTTGAAAATAAAGGCATCCGGCCCCCGGGGTGTGTAAAATTCGGGGAAAAACCCTTATCATGGCTCAATTAAATCTCTTTTCATATCACCCCTCTGCCACCCCGCTTCATCGTCTCGATCCCAGAGCCAAATTTATCATGGTCTGCCTTTTAAGCATTTCCATGGTCCATTCACATCTTTTGGGAAGCGCCATTTATCTGGGTTCACTGCTGGCCGCGTTTAAGGTATCAGGAATTTTCTTTTTCAGGGCGGTCAGACAGCTCAAGGGATTCCTGATCCTTTTGCTGATGATTATTCTAGTCCAGGCGGTATCGATACAAGGAGATCCCTTTATCAGGATCTGGGGAATATCTGTCACCAGCCAGGGCCTTTTCAGCGGCTTTCAGACAGCCTTTAAATTTTTTTTGATCATGATGACCGGCCTTCTCTTTGCAACCACCACCCGTCTGAATGCGGTTAAAAATACCGCCCAGTGGTTCCTGCGACCGGTGCCATGGCTTCCGGAACAACGGATTTCTGTCATGATCGGTCTCGCTTTAGGGTTTATCCCCTTGATCCTCAAACATGCCGGACAGCTGTCAGATGCTCACAAGGCCCGCCTGGGAAATAATAATAAACATCCGGTTTCACACACCATTCAAATGGTCCTGCCGCTGCTGAAAAAGACCTTCCGGTCTGCAGATGATATCGCATCAGCCATGTCATCCCGCTGTTATAGTGAAGACCGGACCGGACCGGTATTTCAGCCTTCTGGAAAAGAACCCGTGTTTTTGTGCGTAACCCTGGCACTGGCCCTGCTTCTTTTTTTGTTCTGAACCTGACCTGCCCCGCCTGTCCAAATGCGTTTAAACAGGTGCACCCAACGGGCACACCTTATGATAGATGCGGGGCCCAGAGCAAAATCCTAGCTTGACACAAGAAGGCAAACCCAATATTTTTGATTGAGTTGGCCAAAACAATCACTGCCGGACAAAACCACCCTGAAAATATAACGAATGAACACTTCAAATTCGATCCAAAATCCCCAGCTGCAGCACATGCGAATTCTTGAACAGGCATTTGAATACCTGTCCATAGACGATGATAAAAAAGAAAAAATCCTTGAAACCGTAGATAAAAAGGGGGCTGAAAATCCTGATGCCAGCCTGCTCGACCTTCTCACAGCGGATGACCTGGTCTCAGAAGACGAACTTGAATACTTTAAGATTTTTGATGAATACCTGAAAACCCAGGATCTTGACCAGCAATTCGGTGAAATCGCCGTTGCCAACCACTTTACCTCCCAAAAAGCTGTAGACCTGGCATTTGAGCATCAGCGCCAGTACTTTGAAAAATACCGCATCAACACGAGTATCGGTGATGTCCTGCTCGAGGACGAAGCCATCACCATCAGCGACCGAAACTCCATCCTTCTCACCCAGAACCGGATCAATGACGACCAGCTTCTCGATGCCCTGAACAGCCTGGGAAACACCATCAGCCAGCAAGATGCCGTCAATCGACGGTTCGGCGCTCTGGCCATCAAAAAAGGGCTCGTATCGATTGATCAGGTCAATAAAGCGCTTGAGGTTCAGCAGGCCGAACAGGAAACCGGAAAAAACCGGCGGTTTCTGGGTAAGATCCTGCAGGAATCTGATGGGCTGGCTGAGGAGGATATCCTTGCGGTCCTTTTGGAACAAAAACTATTTGAAAAAAGACGGCTCGACCTGGAAAGGGCCCTTTATGACATTAAATCGGAAATAAAAATCTCCAAAAAACTCAACAAATTATTCAGTTACGAAATATCAGATGACGGGGTTGAGGCCTTTGCCAAAAAACTGACCGATACCGCCACCCAGGTACCGGTGTATGAGTTTTTAATCTGGTTGCGCCGGACCGGCATAAAAGTAGGGATTGTCAGCGATACCATCCTGGAAGAATACATCCAGACTGCTGAAAAAAACGCCCGTATTCTTGTGGCTAAAGGATTTGCACCGACCCCCTGCACGCATGAAACCATTGAGTTTTTTTTCCAGACCGGTGACATGCCCGAAACCAACCCGTCTGACTCAACTTCTGACCAGAGCGATTCTGAAAATGCAGATGCTGAGGATACAGATAATGAACTCAAAACATCGGATCAGAACGCCCCGGATCAAGAGGCATCCGAACAGGCAGGGCCAGAACAGGATGAAAAAGAGATCCCAGACACCGATGATGAATCAGATCAGCCGGAAAGTGAAGATTCGGACACATCCCAAACAGACGCTGACGAAGCGCCAGAGGTCCCGGAGCTGGCGTCTGGGGAGCCGGATGAATCAGATGAAACACCCCCGGACCCGGAAAATGATGAGAGTCCGGCCGAGGAGACGGCTGACGAGAATTCCCCGCTGCCAGAGGACGAATCCGGGCCAGACGTTGACAGCCATGAAACACAGGAGGCAGAAGAGCCGCCGGATGTTGAAAGTACACCCCAGGAAGAAGACCTGCCTCCCCTGGAGCTCGTTGAGACTGGCGCTATCCTTGCTAAAGTGGTACCGGGAGAGGACGGCCGGCCCGGAAAAGATGTGTTCGGATATCCCATAAAACCTGATAAGCCGATCCGCTGCAGCATCACTGCCGGTCAAGGCGTTGTACGAAAAGGAGCCCTTTTCACAGCAAGGAGAGATGGCCAGCCCATGCTGAAGCAGGGCACCATTTTAACAGTGGAAGCAGTTTCAAAAGGATCTGACCAGAAAAAAATCACTGCTGCCATCCGAAATGACACCCAGGAAGCGTATACTGCCCAGCACCTTGAAATGAGCAGCGACATTACAGCCGAAGCTGTACTGCGATGTCAAGGGCTTACCACCAGTGGAAATATCCTTGGACAGGTCATCTGCCAAGACGATATCGAGATTCGATCATCAGGTGCTGTCACCCATGCCGTGGTTCACACGGCCGGTCAGCTGTCAGCGATTCACTCAACCGTTACCGGATCAGACATTATTGCCTGTAAGGGTATCACCATCAAAGAGGTTGTCGGATCGGAAGAAAAGCCTTCCCTGCTTGCGGTGGGGCTGATGCCAGGGGACAAACTGCTGGCCACGGATCACACGATTGCAACCAAGCAGTCAGAGCTTTCTGTGCTGAAAAAAGAAAAAGAACTCAAAGCCCTGACTGAAGAATACGAAAAAGAACTGGAAAAAGAGAAGATCCATCTGGCAGAACAGGAGACATACAAGGCCCTTGTCCAGATCATTGAAGGTCCGGAGCTATATCAGCATGAAACACTCAAGGACAAGATCGATTACCTGATCGGACTGCCGGATTATTCATCCATCAAAGCATTTTACCTGGTACTCCCGGAGAACAAGCCTGCCCAGGCCTTGGTGAAAAAAATACTGGAGCTGGCTTTGGAAATCTCTATTGAAGACCTTCTGGGACACATTAAAAAACAGATTGACCCGGAACCCGAGACAGATACAGAGAGTGATGCTGAGGCTCAAAATGAGGCTGACCAGGAGAGCAGTGTCGCCGCATATGATGTTGAGACCCAGTTTAAAGGCCGGTTCGCAGCGCTCGAAAATGAAGTGGCCGCCAATCAGGAAGCAATCACAGGATTGGAAAATGAAATAAACGGTCTTCTGGCGCTGCAAAAAAAATTGTGCGCAGCAAACGCCCAGTTGCTGTCCCAGCCGTCCCCGGCCATAAAGGTGAAAGACAAATGCGAAAAAGGGACTGTTATCCGGGGCAGTGTTGCCCGACTGGTACTGGATCAGAATATATACCGGGTTAAATTCAGGGAAGTGATGAACCCCAAAACCCAGACCGTCTCCATCAGCATTGAGTCTTTCTGACCGTTCCCATGGCCGCCTGCCGGCTGTGATCAGATTCACAGCGTCAATGCCTTCCTTCATTGAGAATTTGGAAATCTCCTTTAAGCATCCGTATTTAAATATCTTTTCATTTTTTGCCACTGATTTTGGTGTTGCTGCAGATATCCCTGAACGGCCATGCCGTGGTAATTAAGATTACATTTGGGTTATCTAACTTTTTTTAATTGATCATCTATTTTTTTTCATGTAACATGCGGACAAAATAGTTTTTCATTACTATTGTGATGATATTCTTTTTGATAATGAGCGCCTTTTAAAAGGAGCCCGTAATGCCAAAAAGCAAAGACCCGTTTTCCGGATCCGCCATGTTCGACCTGCGTGGAAAACAATCCGTGCGGGCGACATTCAAGCTTTCACAAAAAGCAATTGATGCCATTGGTCTGGTTGCCATTCACATGGGGATCAAACAAAAATCCCTATTTGACCACATCATCGAGGATATTGATGCACTGGACAGCCTCGCCCGTACCATACGGATCCGGCAGTTCAAAAAAATCCCCCGGCGGCAGAAAACCTTTGTGATCAGCCGCAGAACCATTGACGCACTGGAAAACATCTCCAATGCCCATGGCACCCCCCGGGATGCTTTGGTGGAGTATTCCATCCAGAAACTGGAATCGATTATACACGCCGAGAAGCTTCGGCATGAGGAACGAAAAGCGCTTCAGGCCGCCCTGGCCGAGCATACGGCCAAGACAGAACGGCTCTATCAAAAAGCAGCCCAGATACTTGGTCCGGATGACCCGTTTTGTAAAAGCCTTGAAAAAACAGTGCTTGCCGGCCGAAAAACAGCGGCGGAGATTGACGCCTTTATCGACAAAAGCAAAGTTATAGAAGAATTTTAATAGCTGAATTTAATCATTAGGAGGAACCGTTGATAGACGTTCAGAACCTGACTAAATTTTATGATGATTTTTGTGCGGTGGACAATATCAGCGTCAGCGTCCAGAAGGGTGAGATACTCGGCCTGTTAGGTCCCAACGGTGCCGGTAAAACAACCACGCTAAGAATGCTGACCGGCTTTTTCAAACCCACTTCCGGAACCATTACCTTCGACGATTACCAGATGCCGCAGGATATGCTGAAAATCAAATCCCTTATCGGTTATCTACCTGAATCTGCACCACTCTATCACAATATGCTGGTTTATGACTACCTTGATTATGTGGCCCGCCTCAAAGGTATAGATGACAAGGAAAAACGGTACGACCGCTTTCTGGAACTCTCAGACCTCTGCGGGTTGTCTGCAATCATGGCCAAGCCGATCGGCACTCTCTCAAAGGGGTTGAAACAGAGGGTCGGCCTGGCCCACGCCATGATGACCGACCCGGAAATCCTCATTCTGGATGAACCCACGTCAGGCCTCGACCCCAATCAGATCATGGAAATCAGGGATATCATCCGGGCGATTGGAAAAGAAAAAACCATTGTTTTTTCCACCCACATTCTCAGTGAGGCCGAGGCCACCTGTGACCGGATTGTTATCATCAACAAAGGCCAGGTGGTGGCGGATGATACCACAGCACAGCTTAAACAGAGTGCCCGCCGGAACGCTGTGGTCACCCTGTCAGTGAAAGGACCGGACTCGGACACACTGACAGCCACCATCCTCAGCATTGATCCTTCACTTGAGATCAATCCGGTTGCACCGCTTGAGCCGGGCCTGGCAACAGTTGAAGTCCGCAGCGAAATTGACAGTGACGTCCGGGAGCCTATCTATTTGAAAATCAAAGAAACTGACTGGGTCCTTGTCCAGATGGCCAAAGAGACCCAGGCCCTTGAAAATGTATTCAGAGAATTGACCAGGGAGGTTGCATAACCCCATGAAACAGATAAAAACCATTGCGGTTAAAGAATTTAAGGATTATTTCATCTCGCCCATTGCTTATATTGTGATTGCGCTTTTCCTGATTGTCACAGGCTGGTTTTTCTTTTCAACCTTTTTCATCTTTGGCAGAGCCGACCTGAGAGATTTTTTCGCCCTGCTGCCCATCACGTTTTCGTTTATCATCCCTGCCATCACCATGCGCCTCTTCTCTGAGGAACAGAATGTGGGCTCTTATGAAACACTCCTGACCATGCCGGTGTCATTCACAGACATTGCACTTGGAAAATTTCTGGCTGCAACTCTGTTTGCTGCTGCCATGCTCTTTCCAACCATTTCTTATCCGCTATTTATCGCTCTTCTGGGACAGATTGATCCGGGCCCGGTCATTGGCGGATATCTGGGGGCCATTCTCCTGGCATCTGCATATTGTGCCATCGGCATCTTTGCATCATCACTGACACGGAACCAGATTGTTGCTTTTATCATCGGATGTGCCCTGTGTTTTACCTTCACCATTCTTGACCGGCTCCTCTTTTTCATGCCGGCAAAAATAGTGAATATCATCAGCTATATTGGTGCAAATACACATTTTACCAATATTTCAAAGGGTGTCATTGATTCCAGGGATATCCTTTATTTCATCAGCGTGATTTTTATCTTTATTTTTTCAACCTACATGGTGATGGACGAAAAGAATTAAGGAGAAACAATAGCAATGCTTTCAATTAAAGAAAAATATATCAAATTCCTGCTCTATACGCTGGTTATCATTCTGGTTAACATTGCCGGCATCACGCTGTTTTTCAGGGCGGATTTAACCCGTGGCCGCGTCTTTTCCCTGTCCGAGGCCAGTAAAGAAGTAGCTGCAACCCTGACCGAACCGTTAACCATCAAGGTCTTTTTTTCAAAAGACCTGCCAGCCCCCCATAACAATACGGAACGCTATCTCAAGGATCTGCTGGAAGAGTACGCTGCCCGGGGCGGGAAACTGTTTAACTATACCTTTTATAATGTCACGCCCGACGAAGAGACCCTGGTCCAGAAGGCGGATGAGAACCGTGAACTGGCGCGAAGCTACGGGATATCCCCTGTACAGATAAGAATCATGGAAAATGATGAGGTCAAGTTTAAGAATGCCTATATGGGGCTGGTCATCATCCACGGGGATCTGGTTGAAAAAATCGCTGCAGTCACCTCTACCCAGGGGTTGGAATATAAAATTACGGCTGCTGTCCAGAAAATGAACAAAAAGGTCAGTACTCTCCACCGCCTGGACAAAAAAGTCAAGGTCAATGTCTATCTGTCCACCTCGCTCTATCCGGTTGGTCCGCTCATCGGGCTTGAACAGCTCTCCCTGCTGACAAAGGTGATCGAAAAAAATGTGGCAGAGCTGAACAAAAAAAACCTGGGCATTCTCGAATACCGCCATATTGACGTGAGAACCCAGGCGCGGATGGAAGAACTGGGTGAAAAATATGATCTGATGACGCTTTCCTGGCCGGCGGTCCCGGAAAAAAAGATACCGGAAGGATTCGGTGCAGCCGGCCTGGTGGTTGAATTCGGGGAAAACACAGTCACAATGCCCCTGATTCATGTACTCGAACTGCCGATCATCGGAACCACTTATCAGATGTCTGACCCCCATGCACTGTCTGAAGAGCTCAACCGGGTGATGGAAAAGATGATTGGCATTAACAAAGACATCGGTTATCTTTCCAGCCATGATACCCTGCCCATCGGCATGAATCCGGCCATGATGGGCCGCCGGCAGGACGGGGGGCTCAAAGCGTTTGATTCGCTCATCTCTTCCCGCTACACCATCCGGCCGGTGGACCTTAAAAAGGGAATGATTCCAGACGGCCTCAACTGCCTGATTATCGCACGCCC
The DNA here is from genome assembly GCA_964560485.1 of uncultured Desulfobacula sp. Classification (GTDB taxonomy): domain Bacteria; phylum Desulfobacterota; class Desulfobacteria; order Desulfobacterales; family Desulfobacteraceae; genus Desulfobacula. The sequence goes on from CAZLNA010000008.1 coordinate 10,404, forward strand.
CACCAAAGCCTTTACAGAATATGAATTATTTCAGATTGACCAGGCCCTGATGAAAGGAACCAGCATCGCCTTTTTTTCAGATTCGTTTCAACAGATTAACCTGGGGCAGCGCGGCATGGGCCTGCCTCCCATGTTCCAGCCAATTGATACCGGGCTTGATAAATTGCTGAACCATTATGGTGTCAAAATCACAAAAGGCTACGTCCTTGACGAACAATGCTATCGAAGCCAGGTCCCGCCTGAAATGGGCGGCGGAGAACAAAAGATCTATTTTGCCCCTATTCTTAAAAATGAGGCTATAAACACAGACCCGGCCTTTATGAAAAACATCAAAGGACTGGTCACCATGCAGATCTCGCCGGTTGAGCTGATCAAGGAACGAATTGATGCCGGAAAGATCAGCGCTGTCAAACTGCTGACATCATCAGAACGGTCCTGGATCATGGACAAACAGATCACCCTCAACCCGCCGATGATCCGTCCGCCTGCTGATGACAAGGCGTTCACCAGCCATGCCATGGCCTACCTGCTCGAGGGAAAATTTACCAGTTATTTCAAAGGCAAACCCATCCCGAAAAAGGAGACCCCCAAACCTGCGCAGCCCCAGGGACAGCAGCAGGGGCAGGTATCCAAAACCCCTCTGCCGCCAGAGCCGGAAAAATCAGCACCTGCACTGAAAAATGTCCAGGCTGCAAATACGACGATTGAAACCGGCAAACCGGCTAAAATCTTTATCCTGCCGTCATCTGCCATGATCCAGGACACAGTGATTGACCCCCAGGGACAGTCCATGAATGCCATCTTCATACTCAATGCCATTGATCACCTCAATGCTGAAGATGACATGGCGGTCCTCAGGGCAAAGCAGCAGAGCCTTAACCCCCTGGCCGAAACCTCGCCTGCCTCAAAAGCGGTGATCAAAGGATTCAATATCATCGGGCTGCCGATACTGGTTGCCTTTTTCGGCCTCGGCGTCATGGTTAAACGGACATCAAAGAAAAGAAAACTTGCCAAACGGTTTAACGGTTAAAAGGAAATATCCAAATGAAAAAAGAATATATCATTCTGACGGTTCTGATTGTTCTTCTGAGCGCATATCTTTTTTTCAAAAAGGAAAACGCTGATAATTACACCCTGCCGGCCATTGAAAAAGTGGATGCCGGTGCTGTCACAGCTGTTGAGATCGAAAAAAAGAACCAGCCCAAAATCCGCCTCACCCGCAAGGATAAAACGTGGACTATTGCGCAAGACGCATTTCCCGCAGATATGAACCGCGTTCAGACCATGCTCGATACTTTGAAAACGTTTAACCTCACTGCCCTGGTGTCCCAAAAGGCGGACACCTACCGTTATCTGCTCGACGAACAGGAGCGCATCAAGGTCTGTTTTTTCATCAAGGACAAAGAGGTATTTTCGTTTTTTGTGGGAAAAGATGTCCCCACCTTTAATCACACCTTTGTCATGCTGGCCAGTGACCCGAATGTCTATCATGCAGAAGGCAGCTTCAGACGGGATTTTGAACATGATGTCGACGGCCTGCGGGATAAAAAAATCCTTTCCATTTCTGGTAAAGAGGTCAAACAATTGTCCGTAAGCAAGGATAAACTATCCAAAACCGTGACAGCAACAACATCAAAAACAGAAGGTGAAGCCCAGGAACGGTCCTGGAAAGTGCCGGGCGGCAAACCAGTGGACAAAAAAACAGTCGATTCTTTTCTCGCACTCTTTTCCTTTTTGAAATGCGATACTTATCCACTGGATCTTTCAAAGGCCGGCCTTGAGAAACAAACCCCTGTTTATACCGTTCAGATTGAAGCCAAGAAACCAGTGGTTCTCAAGCTTTACAAAGCCGGCGAAACAAAAAAATGGCAGGGGACATCTTCGATGAACGATTATGCCTTTTTATTGAATGATTTTGACGCGAAAAAAATTACCCAGGCGATCGACACCTTTCTTGGAATTAAAAAAAAGGCGCCATAGCATGTGAATCCTGATGCCGGATTGCGGCTCCACAGTCCAATTGACCTCTTTTAAAAAGTGAGGGCACAGTCCGCACCATGAGACTGTTTATCCCCTGCATCAAAATTTGCCGGAAAGACGGGATATTGGCGAATCGCCTTGTTTTTTTAATAAAAATATAGTATTTTTTTCATCAGTTTAATATATTTAAGAAAATGACCCTGAAAAACAAATTATTTTTCGCAGATTCACTCGCCGACTGTTGCATGGGCACCCGGACAGATCATTTTCTATGATTCTGTCAGTCAGACTGTTACCAAGGGGCAGATCAAATGAACAAAGAGACAAGTGGCAGCGACTTACCCATAATACTGGTCATGGATGATGATAAACCGGTCCGGGAAGTCATGCGAAAAATGCTTGAACGTATCGGCAACACAGTGGAAGCCTTTGCCACGGGCGAAGAAGCTGTGGAGCGGTATCGTTTCCTTCTCAATGCCAACACGCCTGCAGACCTGGTCATTCTTGACATGACCGTTCCCAAAGCCATGGGCGGTCTTGAGGCAGCTGCCATCATTCTCAAAATGGACCCGTCTGCCAAAGTCATGATCGCGTCCGGCAACATAAATGACCCTGCACTCCAAAATTTCCAGGACAAAGGGATCATGGGGCTTGTTGACAAACCTTTCTCTGTGGAGCGCCTCAAACGCATCGTCAGTGAAAT
>CAZLNA010000008.1:13186-16836 GCA_964560485.1 uncultured Desulfobacula sp.
CAAGGTGGTGGAAAGTGGTGGTTAAATTCATTTAACTAAGGCTTAATAAGTGTTTCGATCAAGTTCCTTTCATACAATTGATACCAAAGGCCGGGTGATTATCCCATCCAGATTCAGGAACATCCTGAAAGCGGATAAAATCTATGGTGTCATGGTTTCCAACAAGGACGACTGTCTGTATGCCTATCCCTTCAATGAGTGGGAAAAGGTAGAAGCAAGGATCTTGTCGGCAAAAAGCAGTGCCATGGGAGAATTCAGAAGATTCTTTCTCGGCAATTCCTGTGAATGTCTCTGCGACAAGCAAGACCGTATCCTGATCCCCCGAAGCCTGAGAGAATATGCCAACCTGCAGAAGGAAATTGTGCTGGTGGGCAACCTGGATCGTTTTGAGATCTGGGACAGAAAGCTTTGGGATGAAACCAACAAAAGAATGGAACAGCGCCTTAAAAACGAAGAAGTAAGAGAGGAAATTGCTTCTTTAGGGTTGTAACTCAATGGACTTTGAGCACACCTCTGTGATGCCAAAACAGGTGCAGGAGCACCAGGCGCTTAAGCCCGGAAATATATGTGTGGACTGCACACTGGGCGGAGCAGGGCATGCACTGGAAACGGTCCGGGCGATCATGCCGGACGGGATGCTCATCGGGATTGACCAGGACCTGGCGGCCATAGAGCATGCCAAAAAGATCCTGCAGCCGTTTGATAAAAACACACGCCTCTTCCACAGCAATTTCAGCGAGCTACCCCGAATCCTGGAAACGAGCCAGATTCAAGGGGCGGATTCAATCATCGTTGATTTGGGTTTCTCACTCCACCAGATAAAAAACAGCAACCGTGGTTTCAGTTTTAACAGGGACGAGCCTTTGGACATGCGGATGGACACCAGGAAACTTTTGACTGCTTCCGAAATTGTCAATTCCTACAGGGAAAAAGACCTGGCAGACCTGTTCTTTCTTTATGGCGAAGAAAAGTACTCCCGCAGGATTGCGCGCAGAATCGTACAGGAACGCGGTGTCCAAAACATTGAAAGCAGCAGCACGCTTGCCGGTATTGTTGCAGACGCAGTTCCTGGCGGCCGGTCGTTTGCACAGCGGATTCACCCTGCCACACGGGTGTTTCAGGCATTGCGGATTGCAGTGAACCAGGAGCTTGAAAAGCTGACACAATTCATGGCCCAGGTCCCGGACCTCCTTGTCAGGGGCGGCCGGCTTCTGGTGATCTCTTTTCATTCACTCGAGGACCGGATTGTCAAGCAGTCCATCCGGCAGCACGCTGATGGATGCACCTGTCCAAAAGAACTGCCCACATGTGTGTGCGGATTTGTGCCGAGTCTCAAACCGGTGTTTAAAAAACCGCTGGTGCCGGATGCAGATGAAATCAGTGCCAATCCAATGGCTAGAAGTGCAAAGTTAAGAGTGGCGGAGAGGGTATAAGAAATGGCGGTAAAAAACACAACCATTCAAAAAAAGAATATCCATCCCCCGAAAAAGGGTATCATATGGATATTTATTATCAGCCTCTTTTTTGCCGAACTCCTTGTCTATACCTGTATCCGGATAGAATCCACCCACACGGTGATCCGGATATCTCAAGTCCACAAAGAATATGCCAAAGCCCTGGCTTACCATAAATCCCTTGTGGTTGAGCGGGACCGCTTGAAATCAGACGAGCGGATCACCCGGATCGCCCGGACACGGCTGAATCTTTCCAGCCCGGCTGCCCAACAGATTATTTATCTGGCAGGAGGGGAGCAATAATGTCCAGACCGCCGGTCTCCCCCATGAAACGACGGATCGCCTTTATCCAGATTCTTTTTGTGGCGGCTTTTTTCATCCTTGGTGCAAAATCGGTGTATGTCCAGATTATCCAGGCAGATGAACTGACTAAAAAGGCGGCCAAAGATCATTCACGGCTGGTGGAAATCAAAGGCGAACGCGGAGAGATCCTGGACCGCCATCACAATAAACTGGCCACCAGCACGCCTGCTATATCTGTCGCATCCTGTCCCAAGCATATCACGGCCCCTGCCCGGACAGCCGGGGCGATTTCAGAAATACTCGGCCTTGATCCCAGGCGTCTGGAGAAAACATTTGCCACCAAACGCCTTTATGCACGGATCGCCCGAAAAATAACCCCTGAGCAGGCGGCACAGATTAAACGCTTGAACCTCAGGGGGATTTATTTTGAAGATGATTTCAGAAGAATGTACCCCCATAGAGAAACTGCTGCCCAGGTCATTGGGATTGTGGGATCAGAGGAAAACGGGCTTGAAGGGCTTGAGCTGAAATTAAATTCGATCCTTGAGGGCCGGACCGGCACCGTCAGGGTCAAGCGGTATGGCAACGGTTCGCTGCTAGCCCCTGACAGAACGACCCGTGCCGCCCTCAAAGGCCACTCCGTTGTGCTGACCATTGATAAAAAAATCCAATATCTCAGTGAGCAGGCACTTGAAAAAACGGTTCAGGAGAACCAGGCCGCGTCCGGCATGGCACTGGTCATGAAACCGTCAACAGGAGAGATGCTTGCCATTGCCCATTACCCCAGATTCAACCCCAACAACTACATGGGACTTGACAAGGCCGTGTTCAGGAACCGGTCTGTCACTGACCCGTTTGAGCCGGGTTCAGTGACCAAAATATTCACAGCTGCAGCCGCCATTGAAAAGGGATTTTCCCCGCGATCGATATTTTATTGTGAAAACGGCACGTACGCCATTGGCGATTTCACCATCCATGACACGCACCCGCATCACTGGCTCTCCATAAATCAGATCATTAAATTCTCAAGCAATATCGGTGCAGCCAAAATTGTTGAAACACTGGGATACAAATCACTTTATACCCATTTGACAGCATTTGGATTCGGACAGAAAACACAGATTGGATGTCCTGCAGAGACCACCGGCAGGCTGCGTCATCATCGCAGGTGGTCCCAGATCGATGCCGGCGCCATCGCTTTTGGCCAGGGGCTTTCCGTTTCAGCAGTCCAATTGATCAGTGCAGTCAGCGCCATTGCCAATGACGGCCGCCTCATGCAGCCGTTCCTGGTTAAAAAAATACTGTCAAACACCGGTGAAACGCAGCGGATCAATCATCCCAGAATGATTCGACAGGCAGTGGCCAGACAGACTGCCCGGAAAATTAAAAAAATGATGAGCATGGCTGTACAGGAAGACGGAACAGGGTATAAAGCAGCGATAAAAGGATATGCTGTCTGTGGTAAGACCGGTACTGCCCAGAAGGTTGCAGGAAAAAATAAAGGGTATTCAAAAACAGACTATATCGCGGTTTTTGCCGGCTTTGCGCCGTTGGACAACCCTCAGCTTGCCGTTTTGGTGGTTGTGGATGAACCAAGAAAAAATTATTACGGCGGAGATGTGGCTGCCCCGGCTTTCAGAACAATTTTGGCAGATACGTTCAGCTACCTTAATATCCCGCCTGAATCAGATCAGCCCCTGCTGGCAGATGCAATGACAGGAGAGAGACAATGATTCTTTCTGAACTGCTCAAACACTGCCCCGGCCTTCTGTCTGACCAGATTGACGATCCGCAGCTGGCTGCAATTGAAATCACCGATATCACGTCTGATTCGAGAAAGGTAACACCCTCTAGCCTTTTCATAGCTGTCAGGGGAGAATCTGCAGACGGTCA
>CAZLNA010000009.1:0-15943 GCA_964560485.1 uncultured Desulfobacula sp.
TGACAAAACAGGGTCTATTTTAATCTTAGGTTAAGGTTTTCGACCTCAAAAACAGTATTCTAAGAATATGGCAGTATCGGTGCTGAAAGCGCAATATGGAAAAAAACGGGTATTTAATTTATGTGTAACCACCCCCTAAAACAGTACCATTGAAAAGTACAGATGATACCCTCGTTGATAAAAGAGCCTTGTCTTCAAGGTGTTTTATCTGTTAACGATTCCCTTTTTTAATCTCTGAAATCGTCTGATCCTTTTTCTCCCACAGATCATTGAGCCAGGCAAAAAAGAGAGCGCGGTCATCTGGGTTGTTGAAATAATCGCCCTTTAGCTCGTCTTTAACATCGATCACCTCCATGCGGATGGTGATCTTGTCCACCTGGCCTGCGATAAAGGTGAAAAAGGATGGGATCTGCCCTGGATAGACAATGGTGATATCAATGATTTTGTTGATGTGATCGCCCATGGCGCCCAGGACAAAGGCGATGCCGCCGGCCTTGGGGGTGAGCAGGTGGGTAAAGGCATTGTCCTGTTTTTTCTTTTTATCCGGTGTGAACCGTGTGCCTTCCACAAAATTGATAATGGAGACCGGGGTGTGCTTGAATTTTTCGCATGCTTTTTTAGTACTCTCAAGATCTTTGCCCTTCAAGTGGGGCTTTTTCTGCAGTTCAGCTTTGGAGTAGCGCTTCATAAAGGGAAAATCGAGCGCCCACCAGGCCAGGCCTAAAAAAGGCACCCAGATCAGTTCTTTTTTTAAAAAAAACTTGAGCATGGGGATCTTGCGGTTGAGCACGGTCTGCAGGGCCACAATATCCACCCAGGACTGGTGGTTGGAAATCACCAGGTACCATTCTTTTTGCTTTAATTTTTCAAGGCCGGTCACTTCCCATTCAATTTTGCAGAACAGTTTTGTATTCAGTGAATTGATCTCAATCCAGGTGGTGGCAATCCCGATGAGCAGGCGGTCAAGAAAGACCACCACTGAGTGAACCGGGATGAGGAATTTGAACGCGGAAAGGATGATCAGCGGTATCGTCAAAAGAACCGTGTTTATCACATAGAGCAGAAGAGAGAGAATGCCTTTGATGGGCCAGGGAAGAAAATATAGCATGTTTATCAGGTGTCTTTGTATCGGGTTATGTGTTTTTTTATGGTTCTGCGGTCCAGCCCGGTAAGCCTGGCCACTTTTTCGTAGGTGCCTAAAGCATCATATAGCAAGGCACAGTATCCTGCAATCAGTTCAGGTGCGGTAATGGTTTTTTCTTTGATGCCCCTGGCCAGGCGCTCTTCCAGGGGGGCGGGAGACACTGTCTCCTGGGGGTTGCCCGTGTAGTCCCGTCTGAGCAGGACACTTCTGACACACTGCTCAAGCTCCCGGACATTGCCCGGCCACTTGTAATCAGCGCCCAGGTTCCGGTCAATGATCCGCCTGACTTTACTGATCAGTTTTTCAGACCGGGCGCCGGTCATCCGTTTGATGGTAAAATCGAGCAGTTCGTCGAGCTCGGACGGTTTTTCCCGGATACGGGTCCGAAGCGGCGGCACTTCAATGATGTCTGAGCAGAGCCGGTAATAAAAGTCGTCCCGGAAAACTTTGCCTGACAGGATATCAGCCTTGGGCCGGTTGGTGGCGGCAATGACGCGGCCGTTAAACCGGGAGGTTTCGTGCCGGCCCACAGGGGAGAAGTTTCGTTCCTGGAGCACCCTCAGCAGCTTGATCTGGACATGGTTGGGGATCTCCCCGATTTCATCGAGCAGGATGGAGCCGTGCGGGCTGCACCGGTCAAACACGCCCTGGTGGTCATCCACCGCCCCTGTGAAAGCGCCTTTGGTATGGCCGAACAGCTCTGATTCGAGCAATGTTTCAGGGTACTGGGACAGGTTGAGCGAGGAAAAGGCCCGGGTAAAGCTCTGGGTGAAGATCTGTTTGTCCCGGTCAAAGGGAATATACCCGCTCCTGCCGATGGCAGCGGCGGCCGTGCCTTTTCCTGTGCCGGTTTCACCGAGAAGCAGGGTGGAAAAATCCTCCATCCGGTCCCATAGAAACTGGTGGTAGAGCTTCATGTTGTAGGTGAATACATTGTACCAGAGATGTTTTTTAAAGGTTACCATGCACGGACTGGTGCCCACCAGGGTCTGGGAAATAAAATAAAATGCCCGCCGGAGCTGGTAGGAGAGGGCGAGATAATGGATGATATCCTTGTCGTCAAATCCCTTTTCAGAGAGCATGTAAATGGCTTTGCCGGCAAAGGGGACCGCAGCCGGGGTGTCTTTGGCCTTGATCTGGTCTTTGATAAGCTGGTCAAAGTCGTCCCTGAACTTGTGAAAAATATTGAACAAAAAGACAATGGAGATCAATTCCCTGTCATGACCGCGGTAGGCATTGATATTGGCTCTTCCTTCCCTTTCAAGCTGGGCGATCCGCCGGTCGACCTCGTTGACGCACTGTTTAATGCCTTCCCGGCGGGACGCCTTTGGAAAGAGGCCGGCAATCTTGATGTCAAGCCGTTCCCGGAGTTTGCTGAACGGATTGGCAAACGCGGCCGCATAGACGGTCTGGAAAAACTGCTGCTCTTCTGAATTTAGTTTGGCGCGTTTCAATACATTCTCCACCCATTAAAATATGCCTGTGCATTTTTGTACATGTTGTGTGCATAAAATGCAAGAAAAATGCCTCCTGTTAAAATGAAAATCACCGGGTAAAAGTTAAATATATTAAATATCAATGGGTTGCGGCACCAGGCAGTGCTGGCACAATACTTGTAGAGGTATAGTCGACTTATGCAGCCCGGCGCCGGCGTGCGTGCCGGGAAAACCCAAATTGAACGGAGAACACTACATGATTAGTCGAATACTGAATTCAAGACTGCCTTTGATGGTATCCACCCCTGTAAAGGTGTTTGATGCAACGTATTTTGAAGCCATCCATGAAGCAGGCGGACTGCCTGTTTTTGATACTGAATTTCTGTCCAGGGAAGAGATCCTGGAAAAAGCTGAACAACTGTCCGGCCTGTCTATCCATTTCGGCATCCGCCTGGCACGCCATGATCATGAATTTATCGATGCGATCCGGCAATTACAGATGATCAATCTTGATGCCCTTGTGGTACCGTTCTGTGAAGCTGACAAGCCTGCGGATTTCAAAGGGCTCGGCGACACCAAAATCATACTTGAGATCAGAGAAATCAATATTTCCGGCGCCATTGATGCCATCGACCCCCATGCACTGATCCTCAAAGGAAACGAGGGCGGCGGTAATGTCTCGCGGTATTCGTCTTTTATACTGATGCAGTGGTACCTGAAAAATACGGACCGGCCCATATTCATCCATGGTGGTGTGGGAAAATATACAGCCGCCGGCATGATGGCGGCCGGTGCCTCCGGCCTGGTCATGGACAGCCAGTTCCTGATGACGGACGAGGCCCCGGTATCCGGAAACTTTAAAAAACTGCTCGGTATGGTGGATGAAAGCGATTCCACGGAAATCATCTATAATGACGACCAGATTTACCGGGTCTTTGCCAAACTCGGCACCAAGATCGTCAAGGATTTGAAACGCGAAGCCATTGAACTGGTGGACGATCCGCTGGGCAGCCGGAAGGTTTACCAGGCGGTCTGCGACAACATGGCCCAGTTTGACGATGATGATGTCCAGTTTATCCAGGCCCTCTTTTACCTGGGCCAGGACGGGGTGTTTGCCAAGGATTTCGTGACATCAGAAACCAGTATTAAAAAGATCATCCCGGATTTTTTTGCTGCGATCGGCACGCATCTGGATATGGTGGACACCTTTGACCCCATCCGGCCGGAGTCGGAATTTGCCAGAGCGCAGGGAACCCGGTATCCGCTGATCCAGGGCCCCATGGCCAATATTTCCGATAATGCTGATTTTGCCAACACTGTTCTCAAAGAAGGGGCGCTGCCGTTTTTTGCCGTGGGCAGCCTGCCGTCGAGCCTGGCAGATACCATGCTCAAGGATGCGGCTGACCATGTCGACACCTTTGGCGCCGGCCTGGTGGGCATTGAAGCCTTCAACCCAATGGTGCATGATCACCTGGACATGGTTAAAAGATACAAGGTGCCGTATGCTTTGTTTGCCGGCGGCATTCCCTCCCAGGTGGCAGAACTGGAAAAAGCCGGTACCAAAACCTACCTGCATACCCCGTCTGTCTCCATGATGGAAAATGCCCTTAAAAACGGGTGCAGACGCTTTATATTTGAAGGCGGCGAAGCCGGCGGGCACATCGGCACCCTTTCTTCCATGGTCCTCTGGGAAGATGCCATTGCCACCCTTTTGAACAAGGAATATGACCTGTCCGATCTTTACCTGGTTTTTGCCGGCGGGATCTCCACCTGCTTTGCATCCTTTTTTATCTCCGGCATGACCTCTTTCCTGGCAGCCCGCGGTGCAAAAATCGGTATCCAGGTCGGGACCGCCTACCTGTTCAGTGATGAGATTGTGGATACCAAGGCCGTGAAAACCCAGTACCGGGATATCATCCTCCGGGAAAACAAGACCGTTGTCATCGGCAAGACCCTGGGGCTCGCCTCCAGGACCGCTCCCACTGAGTTTGCCCGGATGATGGTGGAAAACGAATATGAAATGGTCAAAAGCAAGGAAAGCCTTGAAAACAGAAAACGCGCGTTTGAGAAAAACCAGATCGGCTCTCTGCTGATCGGTGCCAAAGGGTTTCTGCCGGACTTTAAAAAACCCGGAGAAGAAAATTACACCTGGTTTGGCGACAAGGAACATGCGGAAAAGGGCAACTTCCTGGTGGGCGACAGCCTGGCCTTTTTTGACCGGGGTGTGACGGTCAGGGAAATTCATGAGAAATATTTCGGTGTAAAAGCCAGTCTTTACCAGAATCTGAATACCCTTGAGGTCATCACCAGCCCGGACAGCCGGATAAACGATGAAATCGCCATTGTGGGCGTGGGCTGTACCCTGCCGGATGCAGGCAATCCTGACGAGCTGTGGCAGAATATCCTGGAAAAGAGATATTCCATCAGCGAGATGGATGAAAACCGGTTTGACCGTGATCTCTATTACGACCCGGACCGGGATGCCGAAGACAAGACCTATACCATCCTGGCCGGCCAGGTCAAGGATTTTGAGTTTGATGCGGAACGGTTCGGATACAGCGGAGACAAGGCCCACCGCCTCTCCCGGAGCCAGCAGATGGTGCTCCAGACCGCATATCAGGCAGTGGAAAATGCCGGCTGCCTCGGACCGGACAACCGGCTTGTCTGCGATGATCCGGCAAGAACAGCGGTAATCGTGGCCACCTGCCTTTCCAATGAACTCGGCAATACCCTCCAGCTCAAATACTGGTATCCCCAGCTGATTGCCATGATGGAAAAAACAGACCACTACCAGACCCTCAGTGATGATGACAAAAAAGCCGTCCAAGAGGCCCTGCTCAAGGGTATTGAAGGCGACCATCCCGGTTACGACCCGGTTCACGGGATTCTTCTGAATATTGAAGCATCCAGGATCGCCAGGCACCTGGGGGCCAGGGGCGCCAATTATGTGGTGGATGCGGCCTGCGCATCATCCATCACAGCGATAAAAGCGGCTGTGGGCGAACTTCTGTCCAATGAACATGACCAGGTGATTGTGGGCGGGGTCAATACCCACCTGGCACCTGAATCCTTTATCGGATTTGCCAAAATGGGCACCCTGTCTGAAAAAGGCTCCTATCCCTTTGACGAGCGGGCGGACGGATTTGTCCTGGGAGAAGGGTCGGTAATGTTTGTGCTCAAACGGATGAAGGACGCCATCCGCAGCAATGACCGGGTCCTGGGGGTGATCAATGCCATCGGGTCGAGTTCAGACGGCCGGGGCAAGGCGATTGCCGCGCCCAACCCGAACGGGCAGGTGCTCAGTGTGCAGCGCTGTTTTGAGTCGGCAAAACCTCAGATCAAGCCTGAAAAGATCGGTTTTATCGAGGCCCACGGCACATCCACTATCATTGGTGACCAGGCAGAACTCCAGACCCTGAATGCGATTTATAAAAAGGCGGATGCCGGGATTTCCTCCATCAAGTCCCAGGTGGGCCACCTGCTGGGCGCAGCCGGTTCTGCCGGCCTGATCAAAGTACTGCTCGCCCTGAAAAACGGCATGCTGCCGCCCAACGGGGGGTTTGAAAAGCTCTCTAAAAATCACGACCTCACAGATTCGGGTCTCTATATTGTTGAAGAGGCCAAGGCCTGGGATGCGGCAGACGGCGTTTCCAGGAAAGCCGCATTGTCATCCTATGGGTTCGGCGGTATCAATTACCATATCCTGCTCGAAGAGATGACCCCTTCATACCAGGCCGTTCCCAGAAAGATCTTTTCTGATCCGGCCTATGATTTTAATGACGACCGCATTGTGGTGGCCGGGATCGGGGTCTTCCTGCCCGGTGCCAAATCAGTGGATGAGTTCTGGGAAAAACTGGTCTCAGGAGAGAAACAGCTTTCCGATATCCCAAAGGAAAACTTTGACAACGAAGCATATGCCGCCCTTGGCAAGGAATCTTACTACCGGCTGCCCAAGGTCAAGGCAGGTGTGGTCAAAGACTATACATTCAACAACCTGAAATACCGGATGCCGCCCAAGATGGTCAAATCGATTGAACGCGGTCAGGTGTTCGGTCTTGAGGCCGCCACACAGGCCCTTGAAAATTCAGGGCTGCTGGAAAAACTCGGATCCGGCTCCAACCGGGTCGGGGTCATCCTGGGCACCATTGCCGGGGAACGCCAGAGCAAGAATATCATGCGGACCCGGAAAAGCCTGATCGGTAAAATCCTGAATGAATGCGGCGTGCTGGACAAAAAAGGCTGCCAGGCCCTTTCCAGTGAAGTGGTGGATGCTATCCGTGCTGAAGTCCCTGAAAATAATGAGGACACCACCCCGGGCCTTCTCTCCAATATTATCACCGGGCGGATCGCCAATTATTTCGGTCTGAACGGGGCCAATTACATCATTGACGCCTCCTGTGCATCGAGTTTTATTGCCATGCGCAATGCAGCCCGGAACCTGAAGCAGAAAGACATGGATTTTGTCCTTGCCGGCGGTGTGGACACCAACCTCTATCCGGCCGTTCTCATGGCATTTAAACGGCTGGGACTGCTCAGCGAAAGCGACTGCAACTTCTTTGATTCCCGGGCAGACGGATATGTCATGGGCGAAGGGGCCGCCATCCATGTGATGACCACCTATAAAAAAGCCAAAGAATACAAGATGCAGATCCTCGGGGAAATCAATGAGTGTTCGGTCCGTTCCAGCGTACCGGATCACCTGCTCGCCCCGAGCGAGCACACCTTTGTTTCCACCATTAACGAGGCATACCGGAAAAGCGGTATCCGCAAACAGGATATCCACCACCTTGATCTGTTTGCATTTTCCAATATCTTTGGAGATATTATTGAAAAACAGGTGATTGAAAACTGCTTTGATCATGAAATGCACTGCGGAAACGTCAAATCCCAGTTCGGGTATTTCAAGGCAGCCAACCCGGCCGTGGCCATGGCCAAACTGATGCTGATGAACCAGAAAGGTCAGATCCTGCCCGATTTCAATTATGACCCGGATCATTCCGTGCTCAACGATTCAGCCGTGCTGAAGCCGGCCCGCAGGCTCATTGTACAGCCCAAGGGGCAGCCGATCCGGTTCGCTTCCAATGTCAATGGTATCGGCGGTAATCACTGCCACATGATTATGGGCACCCTGCCGTTTGCACTGGAAAGAAAACAGGCTGCAGTTCAAACTGAATTCAAGGCAGCTGCAGGCGATGATATCGTGATCGTGGATCATGCCTACTCATCAGACAAGGCCGGTAAAAAACAGCGGATGGTGGCCCTGCTCTCCGGGCAGGGAGCCCAGAGAAGCCGGATGATGAAAGAGCTGTATGAAAAAGACGGGCACATCGGTCAGATCATGGATCGCGGAGAGGCAATTTTCAGGGAGCTGCGCGGATATTCACTCCTCGAGCTGATGTTCGGTTCCGACGATGCCATCAACTCCACCCAGAACACCCAGCCTGCAGTCTTTCTCTCTTCTGCCGCCCTTTTCAGCCGCCTGTCCAGGGAAGGATTTTCCCCGGACTATTTCATCGGCCATTCTGTGGGCGAATACACCGCGCTTTTCTGCAGCGGCATTCTCGGGTTTGACGATGCCATGCGCCTGATCATCAAGCGCAGCGATCTGATGTATGAATCCACCTTAAAGGCGCCGGGCAAGATCATGGTGGTCTTTAAGAATGAGCGGGAAACCGAAAGCCTGATCAGAAAATCCTTTGTCACCAATATTTATATTACCAATAAAAACAGTGAAAAACAGACCGCTGTTTCGGGCAAAGCCGAAGATATTGACAAGTTCTGTGAATTTCTCTCACAGCAGTCTGTGTTTTACAAAAAGCTTAACCTGACCGGTGCATTTCACACGCCGCTGCTCAAGGATGCATCTGACGAGCTGCGCGAGTACCTGGTCACCTTGAATTTCAAAGATGTGCCCTATGGCCGCATCATCTCCAATACCTATGCAAAACCGTATCCGGAGCGGCCTGAAGAGGTGAAAGACCTTCTGGCCAGGCAGATCATTTCACCGGTGGAGTTCATTAAATCCATCGAATATGTCTATGACGCCGGCCGGACTCATTTTGTTGAAATCGGACCGTCCAGATTGCTGGTGAACCTGCTCAAAAACATCAATATCAGTGATTACAAGCACGTGGTCTCTGTGGATGCCAAAGAAGGGGAAATCAAGTCCTTTGAGGCCTGCCGCAAATACCTGGCCGATCATAATTCCATTTTTGAGGCCCAGCCGGTGCCTGCACCCCGCCCGGCCGTACCCAGACCTGTGGAACCGGAACTGGTGGCCTATGATTCAGGCGAGGATTTTGAATCCTTTAAAGCCAACAACCAGAAGCGGATCGATGAAATCCTGTACAAGGAATACCAGCGCCAGAAACGCGAAAGCGCCATTGCCGCCATGGACCGGTATAATTTCAATACCCGGAAAATCATGATCTCGGGCGTTTCTGTCGGACTGCCGGGCAAGGCACGCCGTGTCTTTGCCGCAGACAATTTTGATGCCATCCTGAACGGGGAGAATTTTATTGAGTCCCTGTCACCGGAAATCCAGGACGGGTTTATTGACAAGAACATCACCAAGCTGTTCAAGCAGCCGGACGGGAATGCCCGGTTTGTTCAGATCACTAAAACCGAAGATGTGATCCACCTGGCCGGTCAGCTCGGGTATTTTGACCTGTCTGACGAATACGGGATCAAAGAGCAGTACGACATTGTCATGGGCATCAGCATTGCTGCCGGAATTGAAGCGCTAAAAGATGCCAATATCCCTCTGGTCATGCAGTATAAAAAGGTGAACGGCGGAAAGACCATGATCCCGGACGGATTTGCCCTGCCCGAGGATATGCAGGAAGACACGGGCGTCATCCTCACCTCGTTATGGCCCAACGGCGAAACCATCATGACCGAGCTTGAAAAATACCTCTATGAAAAGCTCTTTCTCAAACCCTATGAGGAATTTGAAAATATTTATTATTTTCTCATGGAACGCATCAAAGACATGGAGGTGAAAGATCAGCTCACAGACTGGTTCTTTAAAGCCAAGGCAAGGAAAAAACAAGGGGCCAGGGCCTACAAGTTTGACCGGGATTTCCTGGCCAATGCCTGTCCGCTCGGCTCTGCCCATCTGGCCCAGATCATCAAGGCCAAAGGGCCGAATACCATTGTTTCCTCTGCCTGTGCCTCCACCACCCTGGCCATCGGTATTGCAGAAGACTGGATCCGGGTCGGCCGGTGCAAGCGCGTCCTGGTTGTGGGCGGGGAAAATGCCACCTCACCCACCCAGAGCCAGTGGGTGGGATCCGGTTTCCTTGCCCTGGGTGCCGCCACCATTAAAAAACGGGTGTCTGAAGCGGCCAAACCCTTTGATGAAGAGCGAAACGGCACGATCCTGGGCGCCGGCGCCGTGGGCCTTGTGGTCGAAAGTGACGCCTGCGTCAAGGAAAGGGGCATGAACGGACAGTGTGAAATCCTGGGCACCCATATCGCCAATTCCGCATTCCACACCTATAATATCGATGTGCCGCACATGGCGGCTGAAATGAAAAAATTCATTACCAAGGTGGAAAAACAGAACGATCTGCGCAAGGAAGATTATGCGGACAAACTGCTGTTCATGTCCCATGAAACCTATACCCCTGCCAGGGGCGGCAGCGCTGATGCGGAAGTCACCGCCTTGAAAACCGCGTTCAGCGATCACCTTAACAGCATCTGCATTTCCAATACCAAAGGCCTCACCGGCCATACCCTGGGCGCAGCTATTGAGGACGTGGTTCTGGTCAAGGCGCTCCAGAAGAGAAAAGCGCCGCCCATTGCCAATCTCAAACGTATCCCGGATCATTTCAAGAGCCTTAATTTTTCCGGTCAGAAAAAGATTGACTCAGAATACGGCCTTCATCTCTCTGCCGGTTTCGGTTCCCATTTTGCATTCATGTTTGTCAAACGTGAAGAGGAAAATCCGGTGGAGGGCAACGAGGTTTACATGAACTGGGTGAAACGGATTACCGGTTCTCAGAACCCGGAACTGAAAATCATTGACAACACCCTCTGCGCCGTGGCTGGCGGGGAAGCAGTCCCTGACACTGCCAGAAAAGTGAAAACCCCCAAGGTGCCTGAGCCTGCACCTGAACCGGTGATCCCGGCACCAGTGGCGCCGGCGGCACAAGCCCCGGCCCTGGCCGCGGCTGAACCTGCTGCACCGGCCCAGGCCGGACCGGTATCCCAGGATGTGCTCAAGACCATCAAGACCGTGATTGCCGAGCAGACCGGGTACACACCGGACATGCTTGAAGAGGATCTTGACCTTGAAGCCGACCTCGGAATCGATACCGTGAAACAGGTGGAGATTTTCGGTAATATCGCGTCCCAGTTTAATTTCAGCGTACCGGACGACCTGAAACTGCGGGATCTGAATACCATTGCCAAGCTCAGCGATTATGTGGCATCCAGAACCGGTCAGACTGCAGTCCAGCCGTCAGGTTCGCCAACAGAAGCTGATGCGCCGGCTGATCCGGCAGCAGGGGCTGGAAATGACATCCTTGAGACCATTAAAAATGTCATTGCCGAGCAGACCGGCTATACTGCAGACATGCTTGGCGAGGAACTTGATCTTGAAGCAGATCTCGGGATCGATACGGTGAAACAGGTGGAGATTTTCGGCAACATTGCCTCCCAGTTCAGTTTTTCCGTACCGGACGACCTGAAACTGCGGGATCTGAACACCATTGCCAAGCTCAGCGGTTATGTGGCATCTAAAAACGGTCAGACAGCCCAGGCTGCTCCGGAACCGGCTGACGTTCCAACAGCTGCCGGGTCAGAACCGGCAGAGAGCGGCACGGATGTCATTCAGACAGTCAGGGATGTGATCGCCGAACAGACCGGTTATACCGCAGATATGCTCGGTGAAGAGCTTGACCTTGAAGCCGACCTCGGAATCGATACCGTGAAACAGGTGGAGATTTTCGGTAAAATTGCCTCCCAGTTCAATTTCAGTGTGCCTGATGATTTGAAGCTCAGAGACCTGAATACCATTGCCAGGCTCGGTGATTATATCCAGAGCATGACCGGGACACAGGCCCCGGTTCAGACAAAAGAAGAGACACCAGCACCGGCAGAGGCCTCTGACCAGGATGCGGCACCCGGAACGGATGTGACGGCTGCGGTCAAATCGGTAATAGCCGAACAGACCGGTTATACCGCAGATATGCTTGGTGAGACGCTTGACCTTGAAGCAGATCTCGGGATCGACACGGTGAAGCAGGTGGAGATTTTCGGCAAGGTGGCGGCGGCATTCAGTTTTTCCGTGCCCGACGACCTGAAACTGCGGGATCTGAACACCATTGCCAAACTCGCGGAATATATCGAGCAACAGGCTGGTGCGCCAGTCTCGGCCGAACCGGAGCCGGCTCAACCGTCTGCTGTGCCTGCGGCATTGGAACAGGCAGAGACAGCAGATGACCCGGATGATTTCCCAGATCCGCTGTCCCCGATCAAACGGCTGATTGTCCGCGCGATTGAGGCGGATATGCCTGATTTCGGCGAGGCGGATTTCAGCGGCCGGACCATACTGGTAACCCTGGATGACCACGGGTTTGCCAGGGCATTGATCAAAAAGATTGAGGCAGCCGGCGGCAGGGTGATCACTCTTGGCAGGGCAGACGCAGATTTTGAGTGCGATCTGGCAGACGTGGACCGGACCGAAGCCCGGATGGCTGATTTCAAGGCAGAATACAATCAGATAGACGGGCTTCTGCATCTGGCCCCGCTTAACTATTACTTTGATGGCAAAACAGATGCAGACACCCGTGAGGATGCATTAAACACGACCATCAAGTCGCTCTTTGTGATGATCCAGTCGCTGTATGAATCCCTTGACCGGGAGAACACCCTGGTCGGAACCATTACCTTTGACTCAGTGGTCCTGCCCTATTCAGACGATTGCGGCCGCATCCATCCCTTGTTCGGCGGCCTGGCCGGCATGCTGAAAACAGTGAACAAGGAACTGGACCATACCCGGGTCAAAGTCGTTGATTTCTCCTATAAACAGCCGAAAAAGGCGATTCCCAGAATAACCGATCTTTTTCTTGCCGAACTGACCGGCCCGGATGCGCGCTGTGAAATCGGGTACAAGAATAAAAAACGGTACACTGTTTCCATGAAACCGTCTATAGCAGACCGGGCAGACCCGATTGTTTCAGATCAGGATACGCTCCTGGTCACGGGCGGTGCCGGCGGTATCACCTATGAAATCATCAAAAAAGTGGTGGATACCTATAAGGTCAACCTGGTGATTCTCGATATCAATGATATTTACAGCACAGATGAAAAATTTCTTGATCCGGCCAGTTCCCAGGCAGACCTCATGGCCCTTCTCAGGGAGGATATGCCCAATGAGAAACCGGTTGCTGTCAAGCGGGCGCTGGACCGGCTGATGCGCGTCAGACAATCGATTGAGAATATTGAAACCCTTAAATCAAAAGGGATCAGCGTGGATTACAACTGCGT
This sequence comes from uncultured Desulfobacula sp., assembly GCA_964560485.1. GTDB lineage: Bacteria > Desulfobacterota > Desulfobacteria > Desulfobacterales > Desulfobacteraceae > Desulfobacula. The sequence goes on from CAZLNA010000009.1 coordinate 13,075, forward strand.
GGATGTGACCCAACCGGATGCGGTCCAGGCAGCTGTGGACAAATATAAAAGGATTGACGGTATTTTCCATGCCGCAGGCATGGAGATGAGCCAGTTTATTCCCAAAAAGGAGCGCTGGTCCTTTGAACTGGTGGTGGATGTCAAGGTAAAAGGGATGCGCAACCTGCTCAAGGCGTGTGAAGGCAAAGCGTATAAGTACTTTTTTACCTTTTCATCTGTTACGGCCCGGTTCGGGAATGAAGGCCAGGTGGATTATACGTCTGCCAATGATTACCTTGGCAAGGCATTGTTCCGCCAGAAACAGATCCATCCGGACCGGACTTACAAGGTCTACGCCTGGACCGCCTGGGACGGCGTGGGCATGGCCACCAACCCGACCGTGAAAGCGGTCCTTCAGGAAAGAGGGCTGCAGTTCCTGCCCATGGATCAGGGCGTGAAATTCTTCATGGCTGACCTGCTGGATTCATCCGAGTCTGAAATGGTTTTTTCCGGGATCGATTATTCCTTTGACCGGGACGGCCTGCTCGGCGATCCTTCAGACCGTGAATTTCCCTTCCTGGATGACATGATCGCAAAAGAGGGGGCGCGCACCACCTATGCACGGCTGCTTGATATCGCCTATGATGTCTTTCTCCATGACCATACCATGGGGGATGTGCCGCTCTTTCTGGGGTCCACCGGCGTGGAAACCATGGCTGAGGCCGCCCGCTCCGTATCCGGAGACCGGCCGTATCTTGTGGAGCTCAATGATTTCAGTATTCCATACGGAATCAAACTGCTCCAGGGCCGGCCCAAGGAACTGATGATCTCCTGTGAAGACAGGTCCAACGGAAGATACCGGTGCGACATCACCTCGGTATTTAAAAACCCCAAAGGCGTGGTCATGGGTGACCCCAAACAGCATTACCAGGGAGAATACACCTTTGCTGAAAAACCATTAAAGCAGAAAAAAATAGCCGTTCCTGAGTTCAGCAAGATTTCCTGGACAGGGGATTTTGAAAGCCTGGTATACCATCCCAACAGGCTGTTCATGTTCGGCAAATTCGGTACTATAACAGACATTAATTCCTTTGACGGCCAGACCCTGATCACCACAGTGGAGGATCTTTCGGACAAGGATTTTTTCAAAGGGGTGAAACAGCCCAATTTTATTGCAGCGCCCGTGCTGGTGGATGCCATGTTCCAGACCGGCGGCCTTCTGGAGTTTTTTACCACATCCAGAACGGTTCTGCCGTACCGGATCAAATCCTTGAAATTTTACCGGGATGTTGCCCAGAAGGTACCGTATTACTGCATCACCCGGAAAAAAGCCGCCAATGAGGAGACCAACACCTATGACCTGATCCTGACAGACATGAAGGGCCAAGTCTATATTGAGGTGGAAGACTTTGAAATGGTCAAGCTCAACAAGCTTGATCCTGAGGACCGGATTTCAGACCGGGTGACATACACGGCTGTTCAAAAGGATGCGGTCATCCTGGCAGATTGATGCCGCAGGAGGTGTCACGATAATTTCAGATCGGTAGGATGCCGGGCCGTCACGGCCTGTGCATCAGCCGGTGCTGCATGGTTTCTTCTAAGGACCGGCGGTGTTCTTCAAAATTGCCGGTCGAACCTTCTGAGCAGACATCAATGGGGTCACCAAAGGTCAGGGTGACCTTTGAAAAGGGCTTTGGCAGCATGAACCGGTCCCAGGAGTTAAAATACCAGGCATCGGGGGAATGGGTGTAGAACGGGATCACAAGGGCATTGGATGCCTGGGCCATTTTGATGATCCCGGCCTTGACAACGCCCATGGGCCCGGTAGGCCCGTCAAGAATGTGCGCGCCAAAACCAAAGTGGTTTAAATGGGAGATCATTTCTGCCAGGGCTCTTTTCCCCCCTCGCGACGAAGAGCCTCTGAGGGTTTGCCAGCCGGTTCTGTTGGCTACCCCGGCAATGAGGTCGCCGTCTTTGCTCTGGCTGATCATCAGGCCGGGATTGAACTTTGAATAGGTTTTAAAATGGCGGATGGCTGAAAAAAACTGCTGATGCCAGGCGCACAAGAGGATGGGCCGGTCTTTTTTCAACATCTCTTTCCACTGCTTTTCATTCACAATGGTCATGCGGAAGGTGGCGCTGTACAGCCGGATGATAAAGTACGCAAAAACCGTAAAGGCGCGTGTGTAGATCAGGAATTTAAGTTTCTTAAACATGGCGGTTCCTTTGCGGCTTGTTGTGTCGGTGCCGGACCATACAGGTTCTGTCCGGGACCCTCTTTTTTAAATATGCGTAAACAGCGCTCAGGCACTCTACCATGTTCTGGTCAGAACGCAACCTGATTTATAGCACCCACCTTGAAAAACAGCTGTGTTTTTATGATATGGGGCCTATATTTCAAGGCTGTTTCATGGCCATGGTATCCGGAATTCTTACCGCAACCACATGGCCGGTGGCACAGACCTTGCCGTTGGCAGATACGGTGGCGTCAATAACGGCTTTTTTCGGGGTGACGTCTGATACGGTTGCCCGGATTTCAAGTTCTGGACCCAGGGGGGTGGGGGCCAGATAGTCGACTTTTAAAGACCCGGTGACAAATCGTAACACCGGATCACTGCCCATTTCACGGTTTTCATTTCTATAGCTTGCCGCAGCTGCCGTGCCAACGCAGTGGCAGTCCACCAGGGATGCAATAAGGCCGCCGTATACAAAGCCGGGGATGGCGATATGGGTTTCATCGGGCTGAAAACGGCAGACGCTTTCTTCACCGTCCCAGAAGCTCTTGATCTGCAGGCCGTGATGGTTCAGGCGGCCGCAGCCGTAGCAGTGGCTGAAGTCATCGGGATAATAGTCCTGGAATGCTTTTTCGCTCATGATCAACTCTCCTGTA
>CAZLNA010000010.1:0-15190 GCA_964560485.1 uncultured Desulfobacula sp.
CTGCGTGGCGCCCACATCAAGACCGTATGTGGGGTGGGAGGCCACCAGCAGCCGCGGCGGTTCACTGATTTCACGGCCCAGGATCAGTTTCTGGATATTGCCGCCGGATAAATTTTTAATGGGCGTATTCATTGAGTGGGTACTGATGTTGAAATCATCCATCAAAAGAGCTGTATGCTCCCTGATCTGGCTGTATTTAAGAAAAAACCGGCTTGAAAATTTGTCCAGGTGGTGCTGCTTTAATATGGCGTTGTCGTGCAGGAAAAGCCCGGGTGCAATACCAAATCGGATCCGTTCTTCAGGCACATGTGAAATTCCCCTGTCAAAAATAAAGCGGGGCGATTTGTTGGTCACGCTCTCTTTATCGATTCTGATATCTCCGGATTCCACCGGGCGGATGCCTGTTACGGCCTCTGCCAGTTCCCGCTGCCCATTGCCGGCCACACCGGCAATCCCGACGATTTCATTCTGGTAGAGGTCAAAGGAAATGCCGTTGATGGCTTTCTGTCCCTTGTCGGAGCGAACAATAATCCGGTCCACACTCAGGACCTGGTTCCCTTTGCCAAGGGTTTCCCGGTCGAGATTGAAAACCACGTCCCTGCCCACCATCATCCTGGCCAGCCCTGTCTTGTCTGTATCGCGGGTGAGAGCGCTGCCCGATGTCTTTCCTTTGGCAAGAACCTGCACCCGGTCGCAGATATCCATGATTTCATCGAGTTTGTGAGAGATAAAAATGACCATGTGGCCCTGGGCTTTCATCTGCCTGAGCGTATCGCTCAAGGCTTTTATCTCCTGGGGCGTCAAAACCGAGGTCGGCTCGTCCAGGATGAGCAGGTCAGCCCCGTTGAGAAGGACCTTGATAATTTCCACCCGCTGCTGCTCACCGGCTGACAGCTGCCAGACACGTTTGTCCGGGTCAATGGAGAACCCGAAGGCCTGGGAAAAGGTTTCTATTTTTTTTTTCAGTCCTTTGCGGGGAAAAAAATACGGAGCCCCCTGGTAACCCAGTGCAATATTTTCAATGACAGAATGGTTCTGCACCAGCATGAAGTGCTGGTGCACCATGCCGATGCCCAGCCGTATCGATTCAAGCGGGGAGGTGATTTTAACCGGATCGCCGTTGATCCGGATCTCTCCGTCGTCCGGCTGATACAAGCCGTACAGGATGTTCATCAATGTGGTTTTCCCGGCCCCGTTTTCACCGAGCAGACCGAGTATTTCACCGGATGAAATCTTAAGGTGGATGTCCTGATTGGCATGGACCCCGTGAAAGGACTTGCAGATCCCGGCCATTTCCAGGTGTTTGATTTTTTTGCCCATAGTATGCTGACCAGGCCGGGGCAGGGCCCCGGCCCGAGGGTTATTTAGGGATGGTTCCAATCACATTGTCAACATAATACATGATGGAGAGCAGGTCTTCTTTGGAGGCTTTTTTGCCGGGTTCGATCTTCAGTTCTCCCGTGTTGTCGTATATGGGGCCGGTGAACGGATCAAAGACCTCAACCCCCTGTTTCATCTGCTCGTAGCGCTTGAGCACAAGATCAAAAGCGGAAATTTCACCCATGTCCGGTGTTTTGACTTTGACTTGCTTGAGTGCAGGGATGAATTTGGGATTGATCTGGGCATCTTCGCTGCCGCCCAGGAGGGCTGCTTTTTCCTTTGCCAGCCACCAGATATCTTCATTGGTCCATTTTTTATTATAGATATCAGAGAGAATTTTTTCATAAATGCCGCCCCAGTCCATGAGCTGGCCCGATACTACCGAATCTTCGCCATACGCCTGCATCGGGGAGTAGTGGCTGAAGGTGTAGATCTGTTTGCCTTTCTGGGTGTGGCTCTGGCCCACTTCAATCACCGAAGGCGTGTCCTCTGTAAAGGCCAGGGCATCACAGCCTTCTGCAATAAGGGCTTCTGCAGCCTCTTTGGCTTTTTCCGGGCCATACCAGGCATAGATCCATTTTACAGAGATTTTGGCATCCGGATTGACTGCTTTCACGCCCAGTGCATAGGCATTGATATGCCGGACCAGTTCCGGAATGGGAAAGGCTGCCACATACCCTATTTTATCTGTTTTGGTCAGGGCGCCGGCCATGATGCCGTTCAGGTAATACATCTGGTAGAGGTCGCCGAAATAGGTGCCTACGTTTTCCGAGCGCTTGAACCCGGAACAGTGCATGAATAATTTGTCCGGATAGTCCTTGCCCGCAGCAAGGGTGGCATCCATATAGGGGAAACTGGTGGTGAACACCACGTCGCATTTCTCCTGCTCTATCAGCCGTTTGATAATCCGGGGGCAGTCAGTGGGTTTGGTGGATTCCACAGGCACGGTTTCAAGCCAGTCAAATGTTGCCTGGGCTTTGAGCCGCCCGAGATCATGGGCGTGGGACCACCCGTAATCGCCAATGGGACCGATATATACGAATCCGGCCTTGAGTTTTTTATCTTCCGGCTCCTGGTCCTGCTGTCCACAGGCAAAAAGGCCGATTCCTGATAATATGATGAACAACAATGCAACAGCCAGACGGCATTTTTTCATGGTCAGACTCCTTTATGATTTGAATGAAATGCCATGGATCATACGATATTTGTCATCGGGCCGTCAACCATTTGCGCTATGCGTATCCAGGAAAAAATAAGACCATAGTTCTGTCGAGTTAACAATGTTAATCGATTGGGATTAATAGAACACAAGCAGAGGCAATCCAGCGTTAATGCATTGATTTTTAACAAATAAATTGAATTTAAAGAAACTTCAGATCACGAAACAAGTGCGTTCCGTTAACCCGGGTGTGTGAACCGTCGAACACATCAGCGGCCGGGCCTGATTTTTTCTAAAAGCCGGTGAAAGGCGTTGTTCAGCGCTACAAACTTTTCATCAGATCCGCCGGCATCCGGGTGGGCGCTTCTTGCAATTTCCCGGTAGCGGCGCGTTAACTGTGTTTTGGTCATGGTTCGCAGCTGCTTTGCTGAAATCTCAAACAATTTAAGCGCCTGATCGTCAGATACCGGGTTTTCAGGCTTGGGCGGGGCATAGAACCGGTGGCGGTTCATGAATTCCCTGGCAAAATCATCAAGCAGGGTGGTATTGGCATACAGGTGATCAAAAAACATGAACAGATAGCGGGTCATGTACCGGTGGGGCTGATCCTGGCGGTCAAACAGCCTTTTGTTCAACCGGCAGAATTCCTTGATAAAAAAAGCATCCACCTTTTCCTGGTCCAGGGCATGGGGCATTTTTTTGGCCAGAAAACTTTTAAAAAACCGTTGCAGGTCAAAAACCGTATATACATAGGATTTGAGGTCTCTGGCCTTTAACACGGCCTCCTGGCGCATCAGCCGCTGTTCAATTTCATCCCGGGACCATCCGGGCAGGTCTTTGAACAATTTCGGCGGCATGTTTTCAACAGGACCCTGGTCCATGGCACCGAACTTGAGAAAATGGATCCGCCGCTTGTCAAAAGGATGGACCTGTGTATCGATTTTCCGCCTCAGTCCCGGATCGAGTTTCTTCCCTTTATAAAATGAGGATTCCCTTTTCTTGAAGGTCTCCACGGATCGGCGGATATCAGGCCGGATCCACGGCCAGAAAATATCTTCGAGTTCATCAGAATCAAAATCCGGCTTGATCGGTTTTATTGCCGTTTCAATGGCCTCATCAAAATAAAACGCCCTTGAGCCGATATACTTGATAAAGACAGAGGGGTCCGGACCCAGATCAAAAAGATCCCTGTGGGTCAGCCGGCTGTCAACCATGCTCGATTCCCTAAGGATATAGGCCGGCTCTGCGTTGATGGTTTCAAATGCAAGATACATGATATTCCGGTCATCCCCCGGGTTTATTTTTTGTCCGGCATCACTGCGAGCCATTTTTCCAGGACCGCAGAGAGATCCTTGGCCTTGACCGGTTTGCTTAAATAATCATCCATGCCGGCATTCAGGCACTTGTCCCGGTCACCTTTCATGGCATTGGCAGTCAATGCAATGATCGGTACCGACCGGTTCCTGGTATTGGCTTCAGATTTGCGGATCACCCGCGTGGCCTCATACCCGTCCATCTGAGGCATCTGGCAGTCCATCAGCACCAGGTCATATGTCTTTTTTTTCAGGGCATTGACCGCATCCTGGCCATTGCTCACCGTGTCAGCCCGGTATCCGATTTTCTGAAGCATCTTTAATGCCACCAGCTGGTTGATTTTATTATCTTCTGCCAGGAGAATGCAGATTTGACGGCGCCTGTCCTCAGCCAGGGAATACTGGGTGATGATTTTCGATTCTGTGTCGGCTGCTGGGGCTGGTTCCCGTCCGCAGACCCGCAGGAGGCAGCCGTGGAGCTGAAGCATTTTCACAGGCTTGGTCAGATAGGCATCAAACCCTATTTTTTCAATGGCCTTGACATCTCCGCGCTCTCCCATGGAGGTCATCATGATCAGCCGGGTCCTGCTGATCAGCGGATCGGCCTTGATTTCTTTTCCAAGGGCCATCCCGTCCATGCCCGGCATCTGCATATCGATGATGCCGATGTCAAAGGGCTGGTTTTTTTCTGCAGCCGCCTTGAAGGCTGCAAGGCCGGATGGCGCATCTTTGGCGGTATCAAATGCGCACCCCCACAGCTTGAGCTGTTCTTTGATCACATAACGATTGGTTTTATTGTCATCCACAACAAGGACGGATTTGCCCTGGATGCTTTTGGGAAGCTTCAGCGGGTCTGCCGCCTTGTCCTGTTTTTTGAAAGCGGCTGTGAACCAGAAGGTCGACCCCCGGCCCAATTTGCTTTCAACCCCGATTTCCCCGCCCATCAGCTGGGCCAGTTTTTTTGAAATGCTCAGCCCGAGACCGGTCCCCCCGTATTTCCTTGTGGTGGAGCTGTCCACCTGGGAAAAGGATTCAAAAAGCCGGTTCATTTTATTTTCAGGGATACCGATACCGGTATCTGTGACAGCAAAACGGATCAATGCGGTCTGATCTGTTTCCTCTGCCAGATCTATTGAGACAACGATTTCGCCCTTTTCCGTGAATTTGACCGCATTGCCGGTAAGGTTTACCAGGACCTGCCGCAGCCGCCCCGGATCCCCTTTGAGCAGGGTGGGGACATCCGGGTGGAACAGCGTGACATACTCGAGGTTTTTTTCATAGGTTTTCACCGCTGCCAGATCCCCTAATGCATCCAGGGTGACGCGAAGGTCAAAATCAATGACTTCCAGGTCCATCTTGCCGGCTTCAATTTTTGAAAAATCAAGAATATCATTGATCAGGGTCAGCAGGGAGTTGCCGCTGGCCTGAATGACTTCGATGAAATCACGCTGTTCAGGATTGATATCAGTGCCCAGCAGCAGTTCTGTCATGCCGATGATGCCGTTCATGGGGGTTCTGATTTCATGGCTCATATTGGCCAGGAACTCTGTCTTGGTGGCACTGGCCGCCTTTGCAGCATCCCTTTCGATCTTCATCTGTTCGGTTTTTTTCTTGTCAGTGATATTTTCCACAATCCCTTCAACAAAAGCCGGTTGAAATTCGGATGCGGCAATGACATGGGCTGAAAGGGAGACATCAATGATGTGTCCGTCCTGATGGATATGGCGGGTCTGATAATCCTTGATGGATCCGCTGGCCAGCAGTTCTGCCAGAAAAGGCTCCCGGTCTTTTGGGTCTGCATAGAGCTGGCCTGCAATATCGGTGATGGATGCGATCATGGTGTCCGGGTCTTTGAAACCCAGCATCTGTGCCATTGCCTGGTTGACCGTCATAAAGCGGCCTTCGAGGGTGGACTGGAAAATGCCCAGGGCAGAGTTATCAAAAATGCCCCGGTATTTTTTTTCAGATTGTTCCAGCTGTTCCTGACGTTTTATATCATTGAGCCAGGCTGCCATCATCCGGCTGGCCATCCGGGCAAGAGGCTTGGAAACCTGAAGCGGTCCGGTAATGCCGAATCCGCCGATCCGTATATTGTTGGCGATAATGGGGCAGGAATACCCTTCCTTTATCAGCGGGTTCCGGGCTGCCTCGGCCTGGGTCACGGCATATTCGTCCACCTCCCCAAGCATGATTTTTTCAGCCCCGCTGTGGAGATCGCCGATGCGTGACCGGTCTGTTGCCTGGATAATATGACCGGTATTGTCATAAATCAGGACGGAAAAACTGGTCTCGCTGTGAATTTCATTCATGAACCGTTCAGTGGTTTCCAGGATTTTCTCACTTAAAGACATATCCGTCCTTTCGTTGGGTTACCGGTATGAAAGGGTTTCCAGCTTGATCAGCTGGTAATCACGTGTCCCCAGCCCAAGCGCCTGGGCATAGTCGAGCTGGTGCTCCCAGTCCACTTCCGGGTATAGGCCTTTGAATTTATCTTTTCCAGGGGCAAGGTTGGTTTTTAATGCGGTCCCGTCTAAACCGGCCGCCTGGTTCACCAGGTCGGCACAGGCCTGGTCAATGGCCACCGGATCTGTTGACGCCACCACGCCGATATCGCTGACAATGGGCGATTCGCTGTAGGGCAGGCAGTCGCATTTAGGGGTGATATCTGTAATAAAATTGATGAAAAAAGCTTTTCCGGGTTTGTTTTTAAGCACCCCGACCGTGTATTCCATCATTTTTTCAAGAAAGACCGGAACGGTCTGGTTCCAGTTGATGTTGATGGAACCGGTGGGACACCGGACAATACATTCAGCGCAGCCCACGCAGGTATCGGCATCCAGATAGGCTTTGTCCGCTTCCAGGGTGATGGCGCCTGCCGGGCAGTGATCCGCGCATTGGGCGCACCCGATACAGGTTTTGCGTTTGATTTTCGGGCTGACTGTTGAGTGCTGATCAAGCTTCCCCTGCCGAGACGCACAGCCCATGCCCACGTTTTTCAGGGTGCCGCCGAATCCGGAAAGCTCGTGTCCTTTGAAGTGGGCAATGGATACAAACGCGTCTGCATCAATTACTTCAGAGCCGATGTAGACATTTTCGCATTGTTTTGCATTGACCGGCACCAGGGTCTGATTTTTTCCCCGGATGCCGTCGGCGATGACAATGGGGGTGGCATCCATGGAGGAATAGGAAAACCCGTTTTCAATGGCCGTATGGATGTGGGAGACAGCGTCCGCCCGGGTGCCGGCGTAGAGGGTGTTGGCGTCGGTCAGAAAGGGTCTGGCACCCGCTGCTTTAATATCTTTGATCACCTGGCGCACAAACACCGGCCGGATAAAAGCGGTATTTCCCTGTTCGCCAAAATGAATTTTTACAGCAGTGATCTCTTTTTTACCGATGCAGTTGAACAGACCGGCCTCCCTGACAAGACGGGAGAGTTTTCCAGGTAGATTTTCCTTTGACGTGGTGGTTAGATCCATGAACCATACATCTGCAGTCATTTTGATCTCCATGTTTAAATATCGCGGATGGCCGGCAGGTAAACGGCCTGTGAAATATGTATTCTTAAAAAATACGCCATATCCGGACGAATGGCAACATTTAGCCGTTAAAATTGTTCCTTGTCTCTGCCCCCTGCCACTTGATATATAATAATGACGCGATAAAGGAGGAAACATGACCGGTTTTAATAATGCCATGGAAATATTCACACTGCTGGACAAATCCAATTGCAGAAAATGCAATGAACCCACCTGCCTGGCCTTTGCCTCCAGGGTTTTTCTGGGAACGAAATCACTTGATCAGTGTCCCTCCCTCGACCCGGACATCCTGGCAGAATATGCCGGCGCCACCCGGAACATGACAGCGTCAGAAGAAATGAACCAGGCCGCTTTTCAGGCCCTTCAGGAGAAAGTGAGCAATCTGGATTTAAAGGCTGCAGCATCACGGGTGGGGGGCGTCTATGCAGACAACCGCCTGACGATACGCATCTTTGGTAAACCCTTCAGCATTGATCAGACCGGGAAGATGTTTTCCGATATCCACATCAATCCGTGGATCGCAGGACCTGTGCTGAGTTATCTAATTACCTGCAAAGGCGTGGATCTGACCGGGAAGTGGGTGTCATTCAGGGAGCTTTCCGGAGGCCGGGAAAAAAATTCGCTTTTTGTCAAACGAAGCCAGTCGTCATTTAATGCCATTGCCGATCAGTACCCCGGTCTTTTTGAAGACCTGATCCATCTGTTCAACGGCGAAAAAGTAGAGAACCATGATGCCTCTGACCTTTCCTTGAAGGTGTATCCATTGCCGCGGCTGCCGGTGCTGATCTGCTACTGGAAGCCCGAAGAAGGGCTCGCGTCTGATCTGAAGCTTTTTTTTGACAGCTCGGCCGACCTGAACGCCGATATCGATATCGTATACGGGATTTGTGCAGGTATTGTGGTGATGTTTGAAAAACTCGCCTTAACCCATGGGGTGAAAGTCTCTTCTTAGTCAAATATCAGGTCTGCCGGGCTTTTTTCTCCACCACGCAGTAGATGCCGCCTTTGGTCAGCCCGGGGCCGAAGCATTTGTTGCAAGATATGCATGCGGCTGTATGGTGTTGATTGCTTTCCCACTGTCCGGGCAGATCCGGCTCCCGGATCAGGGGCCGGGACATGGCAATAAAATCCACCCCGTCTTTTTCAACAGCGTTGCGGGCAGTATCAAGGGTGCGGAATCCGCCCACACTGATCACCGGGCAGGTCACTTCTTTTTTGATGCCCAGGGCAAGGGCCAGATTGTAGGCTTCTTTTTCCGGGGTATTGATTTTTTCCCGTGCAGGGCCGTTTTCTCCTGATGCCTGGCTGCCTGAAGAGACTTCAATAGCGTCAATACCGGCTTCTGAGAGTTTTGCCGCCACCTGCCGGCCCTCATCCGGTGTCAGTCCGTTTTCCAGATGATCTTCAGCGTTGAGTTTGATGAATACAGGATAATCACTGCCTGTCATGGCCCGGATTTTATCATAGACATCAAAGAGAAAACGGCTGCGGTTTTCAAGACTGCCGCCATAGGCATCGGTCCGCTGGTTGGTGAACGGGCTTAAAAACTGGTTTACCAGGTATCCGTGGGCACCGTGAATCTGGACAGCGTCAAAGCCCCATTCTTTTGCCCGTCGGGCGGCCCGGGCAAACGCATCGGAGAGATCTTCGATTTCAAGGATAGTCAGCGGCTGGGGCGCCTCCGGAAAGGTGCCGACTTTTTCACCGGAAGGGGCGACAGCCGGCCGGTTGATGATTTTTGAAGAGGCCTGACCGCCGGCATGGACAAGCTGAACAGCAATCCTGCCGCCCATGTCATGAACCGCTTGGGTCAGCCGGATGAAATCATCGGCAAAATCATCATTTGAAATCCCCATTTTCCCGGGCAGCTGTTTTCCGTCCGGCCGGACAAAGGTATACCCGGATATGATCAGGCCCACACCGCCTTTCACAAGGGCACCATAACAGTCGATCAGTTTTTGCGTTGGCCGGCCCGAAGGCTCGCACATCCCTTCCCAGGTGGCAGATCGTATGATCCTGTTTTTCAGTTTCAGGTTTCCGATGCAAGCCTGTTCAAACAACGATGCCATGGTCTCCTCCTTTACTGCCGGGCCTGTGGCCGATCATATTCGAGTTTTTGGATATGTTCAGCCTAACGGAAAAATGCACCAAAAGTCAAATATCCAGAAGCGGCATTCAGCGCAAGGCTGCTGCTTTTTAATTCAGCCAGTCCGGACTGGGGTCTGCTTCCTCGGCAGAGTCCTGCGCAATGAGAAAGAGATCTTCGCCAAATTTAAATTCAACTGCTGTATAGGGACTGCCGGGGAAAACAGGGGAACCTGCTTCCATTGATCTGGTAAACGCTTCAACAGATGCATACCCGCTTCTTTTTAAAATGATGTCAAGCCAGAGACGGCTTTTTCCTCCAATGCTGTCCGGCTCAAACTCAAATTCAAGCCCGTGGAGGATGTTGACACTGGTGTCATCCATGGGCTTCAGCCCGAACCGCTTGACGCGGATCATGGTGCCCAGTCCCTTGATCTGAACTCCGTATACGGTTTTTGGCAGCTTTCCCGAAGCCAGGGCCGCCTGTTCAGTTAACACCAGATCTTTTTTCATGACCTGCTGGGCATGCTGGCAGCTGCCGAGCAATGCAGAAGATAACAGGATGACCAGCCAGAAGAGGGGTTTAAAAGGGTGTGATAATATTTTTTTCATGCCATTCTCCAAGGATACAAGACAGTTTGTTTCTTCAGGGGCCTGGTTAAATCATAATACAGGATTCAATTTTATCAAAGCAGAAGCATGTAAAAAGGGTTTTCCATGACCGGCTTGTTTTTTATAAACCGTATCTTTATATTAGAAAACAGATGCCGGGTCGGCACAACGGGCTGAGAACCAGGCCCGCTCATGTTAAACATCAGGGGATGATCATGGAAATTAAAAAGCTTGAACCCAAACAGCCACAGGGACTTTTGGTGGTGATCACCGGACACGGCAAGGGAAAAACCACCAGTGCCATGGGCATGGCACTGCGCGCCAGCGGTCATGGCATGAAGACCTGCATTATCCAGTTCATGAAAGGGGATATCTATTCCGGAGAGTGGGATGGTGTCACGCTTTTGGACGGCCTGGTGGAACTCACGGCAACCGGGAAAGGGTTCTGCGGTATCGAGGGCAATCCCTACCCGCACAGCGAACACCGGAAAAATGCCCAGGATGCTGTGGCCCTGGTGCTGGAAAAAATGGCCTCCAACCAGTATGATATGCTGATCCTGGATGAGATCAACAATGCCCTTGATCTCAAACTTGTCGATCTTGATCAGGTCATTGAGATCCTTGACCGGCGGCCGGCTCACCTCCACATGGTGCTCACCGGCAGAGAGGCCCATGAAAAGGTGGTTGAACGGGCAGACACAGTGAGCCAGGTGAATGAAATCAAGCATGCGTATCGAAAGGGGATTGAGCCACAGCCGGGCATCGACTATTAAATGGCCCCTGTAAATCTGATTTATAAAAACAAAGGACATTTCATGATGATGAAGCCGCTTTGCATGTGGATCTTGGTTCTTGCCGGAGCGGTCAGCCTGACCGGCTGCGCCACCCTTGAAAAAGAAGAATGCCTGACCGCCCGCTGGTATGATATCGGGTATGAGGACGGTGCTAGAGGATTTCAGACCAACCGTGTGGCCAAACATCGAAAAGCCTGTTCAAAGCACGGGGTTGTGCCGGATCTGCAGCAATATCAGGCGGGCAGGGCGGAAGGCCTCAAAGAATACTGCACCGCGTATAACGGGTATCAGATCGGCCTTAAAGGACGATCCCATCATGATGTGTGCAGGGGAGACATCAGAAACGCTTTTCTTCACGGGTATAATACCGGTCTGGACATCTATTCGTTTGAACGGAAAATCAATCTGGAAAAAAAAGAACTCGACCGCATAAAAAAAAGGCTGGAACAGATTGAGACGTCGATTTCACAGATGGAGTCCTCTCTGAGCAAAAAATGCAGTTCCACAGATAAATGCAGACAGTCCCTGGACGAGATCCGCAGCCTGGACCGCCAGAAGAATGACCTGAGTATCGAGCTGAAGCAGAAACAAATCCAGATTGACGAAATGCGCCGGACATTGGCTGACACGAAGTCCCGGGTCCGTTTTTAAGCCTGACCCTACAGCGATTGAATCTGTTTTGAAATCAGATGCTTCTATGCCGGCCGGAGCCATATCTTTGTTTTTCCAGGGCAGTTTTTACGCAAAACAAAAAACCATGGTGCTCTTTTAACAGAACGCCGTTTCTTGAATTAAACCGGTTAATGTTGTTTTTTATATTTGAAGTTAAAGAACAATAAAGTCAATATCATTTCAGGGGCTCCTTTTGTGCATTCTTGACTATTTTCCAAGACTTAAATAGAATCAGGGTTGAATCACGCTGCGAAAAAGGGAGGCGATATGAAAGTTGGCATTGGTTATTCCAACAACCCTGACAGTTTTGAATCTGGAAAAAATGTTGCACAGACCGCGAAAGACAATGCTGGAATCGACGCTGCAGATTTTTTCATGGCTTTTTGCAATTCGTCAATCAATGCAGATGAATTTTTCAAAGGGGTCAAAGAAATTGCCAGAGACACACCGGTTATAGGCGGCTCCGCCATTGGCATCATAACCAATGAAGCGCTTTCCTATGAGGGCTTTCCATCGGGTGCGCTCGCATTTAAGGCTGAAGATATTTCCATACAGATCCAGTCAGTTCAAGAGATAGACAAAGACATGTACGAAGCCGGGAAACGGCTTGGCAATGCATTTTCCCCGTCTGATGACAGCCGGATCCTTTTTCTCCTGTATGACTCAATATTTCAAGCCCCGACCCCTGCTTCTCCGCCTGTAATGAACGCATCCCCCCCGTTGATTGCCGGCCTGGAAAAAACAATTAAAAAGAATATCCCTCTACTGGGGGCAGGTGTTGTCGGTGATTACGATTTTGGACCTGCGATCCAGTTTTGCGGCGACCGGTTAGGCCGCCAGCATGCCCTGGGTTTGATGATGTCCGGTGATGTTGATGTCTACCATACCATCATGCACGGGTGCACCCCCATAGACGGGGAATATTATACCATTACCAGAAAGGACGGGCCGTTTATTCATGAAATCAATGGAATTCCTGCCAGTGAACTGATCGACGGGATCTATGGCGGCACAGAATGGAGAAACCAGGTCCCGGTCAGTGTTTTAACCATCGGCGTAAACAAAGCGGAAAAGTATGCCGATTTTGAAGAAGAAAACTATGTAAATCGTCTCATCACAGGTGTACTGCCCGATGGCAAAGGTATCTGCATGTTTGAATCGGATCTTAAAGAGGGCATGGAGATACAATTTATGCTGCGGGACGGCATACGAATGATTGAATCGGTTGAATTAAACACAAAAAAAGTACTGGAACGGATCAGATCAGACAACCGGAAGCCGGGATTCGGTATCTATATAGATTGCGGCGGCAGGGCCTCAATTGTGTCGCATACCATAAAAGAGGAGGCAGCAGGCGTCCAGCAGATATTCAACACCCGGAACATCCCTCTTTTCGGCTTCTATTCAGGGGTGGAGATTGCGCCCTTCCAAGGCAAGAGCCGGGGGCTTGACTGGACAGGCGTTTTAATCGTTTTTGCTATAAAATAGGTTTCCTCCATGACCCCACCTGACAACAATGACCTGCGCGCAAGGTGCCATGCCCTTGAGATAGAGTTGAATGAGGCAAAACAGGCGCTCCGCTACTACAAGAATATAGCCGCCCTGACAGGCCGGAAAAGGCTGAAAGAGGTGGAGCAGTTCAACAGTCTGATCCAGCTGCACAAAAAAGCAGAAAATGAGTTGAAAAAAGCCCGTGATGAACTCGATCTGAGGGTAAAAAAACGCACCCAGGACCTGATTGCTGTAAATGAAAAACTTAAAAATGAAATCGGAGAAAGAAAAAAAGCGGAACATCATTTAAAAAGACGGACCCGGCTTTTGGAGCGTATCACCGATAATATGTTTGATATGGTTTCCCTGTCCGACCTGGAAGGCAACTATACCTTTGCCGGCCAATCTCACGAAAGAATTCTGGGCTATACCAATTCAGAGTTAATGGGCAGAAATGTGATGGAGTTTGTTCACCCGGACGATTTGCCGGGAGTCGTGAAAGAGTTTGAATCGCTGCTGGAGAATGGCGGACTAAAAAAAGCTGAGTTCCGATACCGGCACAGCAAAGGCCATTATCTGAATTTTGAAACAGCTGCCGAAATCCTGTCAGATGAAAACCAGGTCCCGAATGAGATTATTTTCAGTACCAGGGATATCACAGACCAGATAAAATCAAATAAAGAAAAAGAAAAACTGGAAAAAGAGCTGGCACATGCGCAAAAGATGGAATCGATTGGTATTTTGGCCGGTGGTATTGCACACGAATTCAATAATATCATGAGTATTATCATGGGCAACAATGAACTGCTCATTGATGACCTGCCACCATCCAGCCCGGCCAGAGAGAGTGCAAACGAAATAGACATGGCATGCCACCGGGCAAGGGATATTGTTAAACATCTTCTGACCTTCAGCCGACAGGGTGGCGCTCTTAAAGAAAACATCGATATGCCTTCTGTTGTGAAAAAATCGTTAAAACTGATCCGTGCAACAATCCCTGCAAATATAGACATCAGGGAAAAGATCACCAGCGACAGTCTTCCCGTTCACGGGGATCTGACTCAAATCAATCAGGTGATCATCAATATCTGCAATAATGCCAAAGACTCTTTGCCGATCTCCGGCGGCAGGATCGAGATTGAGCTGAGCAAAGAGACGGTAGACCCTCACATGGCGTCCTCAGTTAACACGCTGTCACCAGGAAATCATGCCAGACTGCGTATCAGTGACAACGGCAGCGGCATGGAAAAAGGAACACTCGACAGGATCTTTGAGCCGTTTTTTACAACCAAAGGAGTCGGCCAGGGCAGTGGTATCGGTCTGGCAGTGGTCCATGGCATCGTTCAGAATCATGGCGGATCGATCACCTGTGAGAGCAGTTTGGGACAAGGAACCGCATTCACGATCCTGATTCCGTTAGATGAAGGACCTATCAGGGAAGAATCGATTGATATGAAAACGGATGTCTTTTACGGAAAGGGTGAAAAAATCCTTTATGTGGATGATGAACCGTCGATAGCGTCAATGGGTAAACGCTACCTTGAGTCGTTAGGATATGATGCACTGTCAACCACTGACCCGCATGAGGCGATTGAAATGGTAAAAGCGGAGCCCGAAAGATTTGGGCTTGTTATTTCCGACATGGCAATGCCACAAATGCCAGGAGATCTTTTGATCACTGAGATACTGTCAATAAACCCAGAAATGCCTGCAATCATATGCACCGGCTACAGCCCGAGGATGTCTGAGGCCAAAGCATCCGAAATGGGGGTGAATGCATTTTTGATGAAACCATTTGGCAGATCAGAGCTGGCGAAAACAGTGAGACAGGTTTTAGACGGCAGTCGTTAAATTGTAAACAGCTGAATTTGACCTGACAAGTGATCTTGGAAAGTAACGCTATTATCTTTTAATCTTTAACTTTCTGTCATCTTATCGGATCACAAGATGCTGTGTTCGGAAAATTTTTGTCAAAAGCGATTGATGATAGACATATCTGTCGCCCAAGAATTACTTGTTATTTCATGATTTTATTTAATTTCTAACATCTAAAACCTCACTTACTTTTTTCGCCAGTTCAGCCTTGTTCAAAGGTTTCATTACAAATGCTTTTATTCCCATTTCCAAGGCTTTTGTTTCGGACATCCG
>CAZLNA010000011.1:0-2153 GCA_964560485.1 uncultured Desulfobacula sp.
CCCTTACGGCACGAGCCTGACCGGTTTAAACGCCATCTGTCTGAACATATTGTCCATCTGCCCGAACACCGGTGCTGACACCAGGAATGTATAGATTTCATCCGCCTTTTTCTCCGGGTCAATATCGTTGAACCTTTCAGGATAGAGCACTTTGCCGATATACCAGGCATCTGCCAGCACAGACCCCAGGTTCTGGGTATACAGGTTATAGGGCAGCACACCATACACCTGTCCTGTTTTAACCGCTGACAATGACTGGTAGACCGGGTCATTCCTGAGTTCATCCAGACCGCTGTTTCCAGCTCCCATCAACAGGGTGGACAGATCCATGAACAGGACATCCGGGTCTGAAGCCAGGATGGTTTCCCTGGACAGGTTGGCGTGACGAAGCTTCTTTTGCCCCATCCGGCCTGACGCCGCAATGTTTCGCGCATTGACAAAACTGAAGGGCGGGTAGGACGGTTCAGTCGATGAAAACCCGTGCGGCCCTTTGAAGGCGATCCCGCCCACAAAACAACTCTTCCGTGATGACACATCCTTTGTCCGGTCTTCCAGGGCGTTGATCTGGCTGGTGAAAAAATCGACCAGTACCCTGGCCCGCGCCTCTTTTTTCAGCACCCGACCGATCAGGGTCAGGGCATTGAACAGTTTTTCCCTGCCTTGACCGAGATCACCGTATTCAAGCACCACCACCGGGATCCCGGTTTTTTTCGACAGCTCATCCGGATCCGTCCCGGAAATGCTGTAGGTTTTAAAGATTACCTGGGGCTGTGGTGAGAGGCCCAGGATTTTTTCCGGATCGTCATGGCCCCTGAACTGCCCGAAAACCGGTAATTGCTTATATCCCGGATTGGCCAGAAGATAGGGTCGTGCATCAAATTTTTTCCTTCTTTTTTCAATATCATCAACCGCCACCACCCGGTCTTGGGCCTGAAAATACGTGATCAGGCGCAGGCACCCGGATCCGGAACAGATAATATGTGAGACCGTCTCCGGCAGTGTCACCTTTCTGCCATGGGCATCTGTGATGTCCCGGCCGGCTGCAGGCGTGCTGACAAGCAGCAGGATCAATAAAACCCATACATATTTATGAATCATTTTTTTCCTCCAGAAATAAAAAAAGCCACAAAGGTCTTTTCCCGGTCCCGGGAAAAAGCCTCCATGGCTTTGAATCCAGTTTTTGCTACACAGTTTTACTTTTTTTTATGACCACCTTCTGGTGATCCGTCAGGGTCTGTCTTATGTAATCCTGCCTGCAAAGTCAATAATTTTTATCCGGTTGTCCTGTACCCCCATAAAGGACAGCCAGGCGAATGGCGCAAGTTTTTATTCTTTCAGCATTTAAGCGTATACGATACGGTTTTACCCGGATTAAAACATTTTTGAAATAGCTTCTAAAAACAAAGAACCGCATCACTGTTCCGGAAAATAGCTTTGATATATGTTCCTGTATTGCTCTGTTGATTTGAATGCTTTTAATGCGCTTGAAAATTCTTTCACAAAGGCCGGGTCAACCCGTTTTTTGCTGAACAGTGCATAGAGCCCGGCAGTTTTGATAGGATTGTGCCGGAATGCGTGCAGTTTGCCATGAAGGTTCGCTTTTTGAATAATGCCCTGGCTGTTGCCCAGGTCGGCCGGGATATAGTCCACCATCCCCCGCATGAGCATTTTAAAATTCATGGCATCGTCCAGTGCAATCAACGTCTGAATCCCTTCTTTTTTTAGATAATCCAGAAAGGCCTTGGTGTACGCATACTCACGGACAATGCCGACCCGGTGTCCTTTTAAATCGCTGAAAGCGTCAAATTTAAGCCGGCCTGCATCCGCTTTCCGGATAAACATCAGGTTGGGTGAAATTATCAGCGGCTCATCCGGAAAATGACAATACATCATCCGTTTATCACTTTTCGAGGCGCTGAAGATCATGTCCACATCCCCGTCAAAGGCCAGTTTTTCAGCTCTCACCCAGGGGTATATCCGCAAAGTGGTAATTTGTACTTTCATTGTTTTGAGCACCGCTTTGATAGTGTCCGTACTGAAGCCGACGATTTCGCCATTTTCCGCATACTCATAAGGCGGCCAGTCATCTGTGGCAATCATCAGGGCATCTTTTGCATGGACATTAAAAGCAAAAAATAAAATGAAAGATATCA
>CAZLNA010000011.1:2253-15083 GCA_964560485.1 uncultured Desulfobacula sp.
AAAAAAATTCCCTCTCGACGAAAAAAAATCCTGCGTTATGTTTAAATAAGTTTCAACTAACATTTAACAAAAGAGAGATATTATGAAAAAATATATACTGTTCGTATTTTTCGTGCTGTTCTTGGTACCGGCCCACGGGTCGCAGGGGAAGGCAGTGACTTATCAGGTGAATGGCCAGGCCTATGAAGGCTATTATGTGTCTGCAGCAAAAACCGCTCCCCTGGTGTTTTTGATCCATGACTGGGACGGCCTTACCGGCTATGAGGTTAAGCGGGCTCACATGCTTGCCGATCTGGGGTATTCCGTATTTGCCATGGATCTTTTCGGCAAAGGCGTCCGGCCCACCGAGGTCAAAGACAAACGCCAGCACACCGGAGAACTCTACAAAGACCGGCAGAAAATGAGAGCGCTGATGAACGGCGCATTTAATCAGGCTAAATCACTGGGTGCTGACACGTCAAATGCAGTTGTCGCAGGGTATTGTTTCGGCGGGGCCGCCGTTCTGGAATGGGCACGATCCGGGAAAAATCTTAAAGGATTTGTCACCTTTCACGGCGGGCTGAAAACCCCTGGAAACCAGAATTATGAAAAAGCAGCCGGCCATGTCCTGGTCTTTCACGGAACCGCAGACACAGCCATTCCCATGGACCAGTTTGCAGCGCTTGCCAAAGAACTGGAAGCGGCCGGCGTGTCCCATGAAATGATCACTTACAGCGGGGCTCCCCATGCATTTACCGTGTTTGGTTCCGACCGGTACCGGGAAAAAGCGGACAAGGCGTCCTGGGAAAGGTTCACACAATTTTTAGCAGATGTATTTAAATAGTTCTCCAGACAGAAAATAACGTCTATTTCAGATCTTTTTGATTTTGATTTTTCAACTTGTTTTGTGATAGGCTTCTGATTACGCAGGAATCATAGCTGCTTTCTGAAAAAGGATCAGTATAAACGCTGCACTGAATCTCGTCATGAATACAATGCGGTGTGCCCTGCGATTCGTCAGGAGAATGGGAATGAGACAGATCGAAATCCGACACCTTGTCCGCGTATTCATCATTTGCACTGTCTGGATACTGGTTTTTTCCGCACCCTTGAGTGCAGCAGAAAAGATCGTCCTGATCGGTTCGCATGACACCAAAAATTCACTTCACGGCCGATGGCTGACACTGATCTACACAGAGGTCTTTACAAGGCTTGGATACGAATTTGAGTATATTGGCGAGCACTCTTATCTGGCCAGCCGGATATCTGACGCCGGAAGGGTGGACGGAGAAATCAACCGGGTCTCTTTGTATCAGAACTCACATCCTGACATGATCCGGGTGGAGGAGTCCCATTTTCCTACTATCCTGGCAGCATATGCAGTGGCCCCCGGGATGCGGCTAAACGGCTGGGAAAGCTTGATAGGACAGAGCCAAAGAGTTGAGTACAGGCGGGGGACGAAAATTGCGGAGCTTGGTCTCACCCCTGTGATTCCCAAAAACAAGCTGTCAAAGATTTATACCACTGACCAGGGACTTAAACGGCTGATCACGGGCCGGACCGATATTTATATTGATGTGGAGGATATAGTCACTGAAACGATCATGCGCCTCAACCCAGAGGCGTTTGACCCGTCCCGGGTTTACCAGGCCGGGATCATGGCCAGAGACACGCTTCACCTTTATCTGCATAAAAAGAATGCCGCACTGGTTCCCAAAGTGGACAAAGCGCTCAAAGCCCTTAAAAAAGAAGGGCTGATTCAAGACTACAAGCAGCGTGCGATGGTGCAGAAATAAGACGCGATATGACAGATATCAACAATTCAGAAATTTCATATATATCCGCCGGGCTGATGGCCATCCTGATACTGATCATGAGCCCTGCATACAGTCATGGCGGTTCAAACACAGCCAAAGCCGGAGAGGATGAAATTGTGGTGGCCATTTCCAACTGGGCGCCAAGAAAAATAATTGAGGGCGACGATATTTCAGGGATAGATCCGGATATTTTAAAGGAAGTGGCCAGACGGCTGAACATGAAAATCAGGTTTTTAACATGCACCTGGCGGCGCTGCCAGGAGGAAGTCAAGAACGGAAGGGCTGATTTTATTACCAGCGCAAGCAGAACTGCAGAACGCGAAAAATTCTACCATTTCATTGAGCCGCCGTATGCCACCAACTCGGCCATCTGCCTTTACACACGTAAAGGTTCAAATGTGCGCATTAGAACCTATACCGATATGTATAAATATAGAATCGCCTCGGTCCGGGGATCCATATTATTTGACCGCTTTGACAAGGATGAACGGATTGACAAAGTGATCGTCAGCGGAAATGCCCTGACCTTGAAACTGTTGATCGAAAAAAGGGTGGATGCCTTTATTGATACGGAAATGATCGGCGACTATGCTGTCAAAAAAGCCGGATATGAAGACATGATAGGCAAAGCAGCGTATAAATACCATACTGAAACAGATCCTGCCCATATGGCATTATCCAGAAAATCACGACATGTGCATTTGATCCCTGAATTCTCCAGAATCATGAAAGCCCTCATTGATGAAGGAATGATTGAAACCATCCGGGCCAGATACGGTTTAAAGCAATAGAGCATCTGATCGTGAAGGGCCGGGTTTGAAGAGATTTTTATGGGCGCTGTGTTTTTTTCCTTTTCACAGGGAAGGGGCCCGACTAAATCGGGAAACAGGTTCCGTTTATTACCCTGCCCGCCTTTTGCCCGTGACCAGGAAAACAGGATCTGAAAATATTTGTTCTGAGGCATACTTATCATCGTAGGGCCTTGGGTATCCCCGAATGGATACGGTGGACAGGGATTCAAACATGTCAGCCCTGTAAAAATACTCCATGACCAGGCCCATGCGCTCAAATTCGTGGAGATCCTCCCAGATTTTTATCGCCTTTTCAGGAAACCACCGGTTGGAAAAGGAAACCGCAAAAAGGCCGCCGGGTTTCAGCACCCTGGCAACTTCATTATATACTGGCAGGGGATTATCCAGGTATTCAATTGAAAGAGAGCAGATCACAGCGTCAAAAGATGCATCAATAAACTCAAGAAAAGGATTTTCATTCAGGTCCTGGATCGTATGTGAGGACAATGCAGGATTGCCTGCCAGCTCATTTTCATTCATGCCCAGCCCGTGAACCGACTTGAGGCGTATCTTTTCAGGAAGATGCGATCCCCAGCCCGCCATGAGATCAAGGACCCTGTCTCCCGGCTGAAGCAATTGCTCATAGATCCGGCTCAGGTGCTGGCGGGCCTTTGCATCAATGTGGTGCACAAACCGGTCTTTGGTGTAAAACACCTTGTCCGGTGCTGAATCTTTCCGGTCAAACGCACCCGGGGTAAAAAAATCAGTGGCCCGGTTCTGATACCGCGCCTGCATCCCGGGGCCTTCCAGAGCGAAATGCATCCAGTCATTGCTCGAACCGCCGCGCTCTTCAGGTTTTTCATGATAACTTTCAACACTCATCTCAAGAAGGAATTCCATCTCTGCCATGGGGTGATTCAAGTCGGCACGGATACCGGCATCACTGATATCAATACACCGCATGGGCTGAATATTCCCCTTGAAAACATTGGGCAGCGCACTGGAGAAAAGACCTGCCGGATAGAAACGCCCCTTTTTGAACAGATCTTTTGCCCCCGGGCCCAGGCGTGACCAGGGAAGGGTTGACACTTTTTTCGGATCGTATTCAGCCAAAAGGTCGCCAGGCCCGACTGCAAGGCGAAGCCCGGATTCATTTGGGTTTTTCAGGAGCATTTCCAGTGGGGAACCCGGCAGAAGGTCCCGGTAGGTATTCACTCCCTGAGCAAAAAAACGATCTTCATGAGAGACGCCGCCTTTCTCCCATACGATATTGATTAACACATCAACCAGTGCTGACGCCGGCAATGACCGCGTATTCATCTGTTCCAGGCGGTGTTACGATTTCACAGCCACCAGGGAGAGTCCAAGCCGGTCTTCGGCTGCCTGAATTTTATCCAGGGTCTCTTTGTCGAGAAGCGCAGGTTCTGCCTCATGGCAGGAAAATGCCAGAACCGTTATACCGAGCTCTTTTTCAAGAGTTCTGACTTGATCGATATCCTGGCTGTTTAGATTTGAAAGACTGCAAAGCATAATTTTCTCCTTTAAATGAATTGAAATATATAAATAAATAGTAACCCTGACTTCCGGCACGGGCAAGAACAAAAACCTGGCAGTTAAATGAGAGGTTAAACCCATCAACAGGAAAAAAGATACAGATTCAATGTAACTTTTACCATTCTATAGCATGCCGCACCATGAAGTCGCCAAAAGATTTTTTTTTCGTATGGTTACCTTGACAAACAGGCATATTAGATTATACTAATTTAGAAAGAGCTAATATAAAAACGGGAGTTCAGCCATGCAAGCCATTGACCCTGAAAAACTTGAAAAAAATGCTGAAAACGCAGCAAGCCTGCTTAAAAGCATGAGTCATCCCGGCCGGCTGATGGTCCTCTGCCATCTCATGGATGGAGAATGTTCGGTCAGCGCACTGAACCAGGCCATACCGTTGAGCCAGTCCGGCCTTTCCCAGCACTTGGGCGGACTGCGAAAAGCAGGCCTGGTAGAAACCCGGCGTGAAAGCCAGGTGATCTATTACCGCCTGAAAAGCCGGGCAGTTGCCGGGATACTTGAAACCTTGTACCGCATTTACTGCAACACTGATAATAAGGAGGAAGAATAATGAAAGGACAATTGAACTGGTTTAAAGGCGGTCTTTTACTCGGAGCTGCATTTCTTGTGGCAGTGGCCTTTGTCAAACCGATCGGGGTATCCACCCAGTTTGTCATTGCAGATGGCATTGTCTGGAACCTGTTTTCAGACAGTGTTGTTCAAAAAGATCCGGAAGCCAAATCCGGATACAAGAGCCCCAATGCCTACCTGAACAAAAGCGGGGGGAAATACGCCAAAAATATTGCCAATCCGATCAATTACAGTTTTATTTTTGTAATCGCCATGGTGGCAGGCGCATTCTTATCCGGGCTCCTGGGCGGACCGCGCCCGTCAGATCAGGACCGCAGCGCCCCTGAAGTGTGGCGGCAGCGGTTTGGGCAGAACCCGGTGTTTCGCTACGTCACCGTCTTCTTTGCCGGAGTGCTGGTTCTTTTCGGTGCCCGTCTGGCCGGCGGCTGCACCAGCGGCCATATGATGAGTGGTATGATGCAGACATCCCTGAGCGGATACCTGTTTGCCCTGGGCGCGTTTGCTGCGGCCGTTCCCGCAGCCATCCTGGTTTACAAGAGAAAATAGGAGGTGTATGATGACAATCTTTCTAGCAATACTACTCGGCATATTTTTTGGCTTTGCCCTGCAGCGGGTCGGCGCCACCAATCCCCAGAATATTATTAACATGCTGCGGTTGAAAGACCTTCACCTGATGAAAGCGATCTTTTTTGCCATCGGCATCAGCAGCACGCTTCTTTTCATTCTCATGGCAGCAGGCATTATTGACAGCAGTCACCTGTCGGTCAAGAGCAGCTATGTCGGCGTGATCGTGGGCGGCGCACTGCTCGGCCTGGGATTTGCCGTGGCCGGCTACTGCCCGGGCACCGGCCTGACTGCCCTGGCAGACGGGCGGAAAGATGCCCTCTTTTTCGTGGGCGGCGGATTTATCGGCGCCCTTATCTATACCCTGGTCTACGGGTCTATCAAGTCCACCTGGCTCTTTGACAAGATCGCCGGCGGCAAGGTCATGCTGGCCACCGGTTCAGACAAATTTTCAGCTCTTCTGCCCATGGTGCCGGGCACCTTTCTGGCAGCAGGGATCGGTATTGTGTTGATGATCATCGCCTGGAAACTGCCGGACAAGGCATGATGGCATCGTCATAACCCCAAAAGGCCCTGCACACTGCAGGGCCTTTTAAAACCATACCAATGGTAAAGACGGAGAAACGGAAAATGAAAATCAGAAAGGCAACCTCGTTAACTGCAGCGCTCAGTTTTATCGTAATGGTGGTTACCAGCATCATACTTTACATCGTTCCCCAGGGAAGAATCGCATACTGGGCAGACTGGCGTCTTTTCGGGCTGACAAAAGAAGAATGGGGAAACATCCACATTAACACAGGGTTCCTTTTCCTTCTCGCACTGGGTCTGCACATCTATTACAACTGGACACCCATTGTAAATTATATGAGAAACAGAGCAAAACATTTGACCATCTTTACCAGAGAATTCAACCTTGCCCTGGTGATCACCTTTGTCTGCGTCCTCGGCACTCACTTTGCGATCCCGCCTTTTTCAAGCATTTTGGCCGTCAGCGATACCATCAAAGATCAGGCTGCTGAAAAATATGGAGAACCGCCGTATGGTCATGCGGAATTATCCTCTTTGAAAACCTTCACCCGGAAGATGGGGATCGATCTTGAAAAGGGAATTGAAAAGTTAAGGACCGCCGGGTTTATGGTTGAAGATGGTAACCAGACCCTCGCCGATATCGGAAAGAAGAATCATGTCCCACCTCAGCAGATTTACCTGGTCATGAAACCGGTTTCGATAGATCCCCGGAAAGCATCGGTCGCCGCTGGAAAGTCGGCTGCGCTTCCGGAATCACCTTTGCCGGGAACCGGCAACATGACCCTGGCAGACTTATGCGCGCAATACAACCTGAATGTCAAAACGCTGGTCAGGGATCTGGCCAAAGCCGGTATCAAAGCCGAGGAAAGCCTGACCATTAAAAAAATCGCTGAGAAAAACCAGACCGCTGCTGTGGATATCTACGAACACATCAGACTGGCCGGCCTTGGACAATTGAACAAATAGAGTCTCTTTCCTTGCTTAACCTGAATCAAACAAGACGGAAAACTGGTGACGTCTATTGTCAGTCCACGTGTTTCAACCCGTGTGCTGCCTTGAACTCATGCCATTCGTCATGATCCAGACTGCCTTTGCCGTCCAGGTCAATGGCCTTGAACACAGCTTCATGATCTGACGCATCCGGGAAAAATGCCTTGAACTCTTCTAAAGAAACCCGGTCATTTCCGTCCTTATCCATATCTGGAAAATGGGCATTGAACGCTGCCGGATCCGGCAGCTTTGTTCCATGGTACTTTTTTTTGTGATATCCCTTTCCTTGATGCTTGCCCATGCCGCCGTGCATGTGTTTGAACTCATGCCATTCGTCATGACTCAGGGAACCGTTTTTATCCGTGTCCAGTCGCTCAAATGCTTTTTTTTCGGTTCTCGGAAAAACCGCCTTGAACTCTTCAAAACTCAGGCTGCCGTTTTTGTCCGTGTCCATGTCAGGAAAATGTTTTTTAAATTTATGCGCACTTTTGGAATGATAATTTCCTTTTTCGCAGGATGATGCATATGCGGATACCGCCGCTGCTGCGATAAAAAACAATGCCAGTACAAAAACAAAATTCACTTTTTTCATTATCTGATGATCTCCTAATTATTATCGGCTCAACCGGTTAATCAAAAAGCCCTTACTTTGAGCAAAATAATCATTAAGAAATGGAATGCAATCGTTTCCGTATTGAATTAGACGAAGCCTGGCAGCATAAACAGCATTCATCTACCACTGGAAGGCCACAGACCGTTTTCCCAGAATATAGTCATCAAAGACAAGATCTGCCGGGCCGCCGGATAATCCAAGACAGACGTGGAGCGGCAGAAGATGTTCTTCTCTGGGGTGACAGTACCGGGCAGAAGGCGCATTCTCCCAAAGCTCAAGCCTTGATTCTCTTTCTGAGGATGCGTGATCCCCGGTGCAAAGATCAATCAGCCATTCCTGAAATTGATCGTTCTTCAGATCTGTTTGACTGGATGCATCAAATTTGAATTCACCCATATTATGAAAGGAAAACCCGGAACCGATGACAAGGATATTCTTTTTCCGGATCAACGGTCGAAGCGCTCTGCCGAGCGCAAGATGGGCAGCCGGGTCAAGCCCCTTGATCAAAGACAATTGCGTCATGGGAATATTGGCTTCCGGAAAAATCATTTTCATCGGGATAAAGAGCCCGTGATCGAATCCGCGTTCAGAATCAGGCCTGCTATGGATGGCGTTTTCCTTTAAAAGCACCTGGATTTCTGATGCCAGATCCGGATTCCCGGGTGCCGGATACTCCAGTTCATAGGCTTTCTGGGGGAATCCATAGTAATCATAGAACAATGCAGGCATGTTGCTGCTGATAACCGTTGGTATGGATTCTTCCCAGTGCGCACTGATGACAAGGATGGCATCCGGAGCGTCAAGCCGACCGGAAAGGTCCTGCATAAATGCGTTCATTTTATTGTGGCCGGGATCATCAAGAAAAGGCAGGGGCCCGCCGCCGTGGGACAGATAGACAACCCGGCCCGGCCAAGGATTTTCTATAGGGTTCATCAGACACCTCCTGGCGCTATGTTACGCTAATTCCCGATCAAATTCTAACCTTTTTACATCTTGCCTCTTTAACCTGTCACATTTGATTTTTATGTCTGCCTGGGTTAGAATCGCGTATTATCAATTCCAAATCAAAAGGTTGAATATCATGATGGACATCATTGCGGCAGACCAGCGTCATTTTTCCGATTATGGCTGGCTGCAGACCTACTGGCTTTTCTCGTTTTCAAATTACTATGACCCGCACAACATCCAGTTCGGTGCGCTGCGGGTGTTTAACGACGATGTGGTGGCCCCGGGCACAGGTTTTCCCACGCATCCGCACGAAGAGATGGAAATCATTACCATCGTCCTTGACGGTGAAATGACCCATGAAGACAGCATGGGCAATAAGACCGTGATTAAAGCCGGCGATGTCCAGCGCATGTCTGCCGGGACCGGGCTGACCCATTCAGAATTCAATCTTGCCAAGGACCCGGTTCATTTTTACCAGATCTGGATATTCCCGGATCAAAAAGGGCTGGCTCCCAGCTATGACCAGAAATCCTTTAAAGACCAGGACTGGTCCAACTGCCTGTTTCCGGTGGCTTCTGGGCAGGGTATTGAAGGCACGGTCACCTTTCATACCGATGCCACCATTTACCGGGGAGCCCTGGATCCGGGCAGCACTGTTTCGCACACGGTAAAACCGGGGCGAAGAATTTTTGTCTATCTTACCCAGGGCGAAATAGTGGTGAACGATCACCTGCTCAAAGCAAAGGAGCAGGCACGGATCGATATTGAGGGCAGCCTTTCTTTCACGGGTCAGGCGCGGTCCGAATTTATCCTAATCGATGTCCCTTCCTGCAAAGGCTGGGGATATGACAAAAAGACCCTGGACGGTGGGAAAGCCTGAGCCCTGAATGTTTAAAACAGCGACAAACACTACAATTTAGAACCAGAGAGGTGGCAGATGAAAAAATCACAGATCATTTTCAGCCAGTACAGCCCATTGATGGCCGTGGATACCAAACTTGAAGGAAGCGACCAGAAGACCATCAGCAATCCAAGGGTCTATTCCCTGTGCCGCTGCGGCGAATCAAAATTCAAGCCGCATTGCGACGGCACCCATGCCACAGTGGAATTTGCCGGCACCAGGGAGGATTCAGACAAGCCTGAGATAGAATATTACAAGGGCAAGGGCATCACCATTGTCTTTGACCGGTATCTTTGCATGGGGGCAGGATACTGCGGTGAGCTTGAACCGGTGTTCGGCACCCACGACCAGCCCAGATATGAACCGGACGCAGCCCCGGTGGAAGAGATCATCACCACCATTAAAAAATGTCCTTCCGGCGCATTAAGCTATATTATCGACAATACCCATTACAAGGATTATTACACTGACACAAAGATTGTCGTTGAAAAAGACGGACCCCTGAACTGCCAGGGAGAGATCACCCTGATCGATGACCAGGAATCGGATCTGCTCCTGCCGGATGCAGATCACTTCACCCTCTGCCGCTGCGGCGGGTCAAAGAAAAAACCGGTCTGCGACGGGTCTCACATAGAAAATAATTTCAGAGGCTGACGACTAATCCAGAAAACTCAGGAAGCGCCATATTCATCCGCCAGTTGTTTGACAAGCGTCACTTCATCCGGAAATGACCCTGTTTTGAATTTGGAATAAAAAAGGGTGTTGTCTACGGCAACGTCAAAAACACCGCCGCCGCCCGGGACAAGCTCGGGCTCAACACCCAGGGCGTCTTTTATTCTGGCAGCCAGACCGGCTGCACGGGGTTTGTAGTTTCACTGTGCGCAGTATTTTATGGATATTTGCATCCGTTCTCTCCGGTTTGAGTTTCTGGTTCATATTGACCCTGTTTACTTTAAAGCTACCCTTTTAAAATTACAACCATCCGCTGTCTTTTAACCCCATTGCAAAAAAAAAGCCCCTCTTGATCAAAGAGGGGCTTTAAAGTTAAACAAAGGTATTTCTTATTTTAGAGCTCGCAGGCGCCCTCACGGGAACCAAAGCATTTGTTCAGATGATATGCAATAGCCAGTGCAGCGATTAACGTGGATATCATAGTTCACCTCCTGCTTGAGTTATGGTTTACTGTTGAATATAAGATAATCAGTTTGCAAGCCAGCACAATACTGGAAAAAAAAGAGGTGTCTGACAGTTAAAACCTATCACTGCCGCTGCCTGTTTCAACCTGTCAACGGATAAAATTGGTCATTGTTTTGGCGACCTGTTCAGGGGCAGGAAACTGCTCTTTGCCGTGTTCAATGACTTTCATGATCCATGCCATGTTACGGCCCAGAATTTCCATGATCTGTTTGCCTTCGCCATCCTGCTCCATTTCTCCCGGGTTGAGGCCGTGTGCCACATTCCAGTAGTTTGAAGAGGGCATGATCATCTCTGAATAATTGATATAGTGATTAAGGGTGTCCACGGTTGGAAGGCCGCCGGAACGTCTTACTGCGGCCACGGCCGCACCGACCTTGTGCCGGAAGAGCTGGCCGTTGACCGAGGAGACAAAAAAGGCCCGGTCCAGAAAAGACTTCATGGTTCCGGCCACGCCGGAAAAATAAACCGGAGAACCGATCAGAATGCCGTCGGCTTGTATGATTTTCTGGATCCATTCATTGACCGGGTCGTCCGTGATGGTGCAGGCCTGATCCTGGTTTTTCACACACCCGAAACAGGCAATACAGCCCCGGATCTTTTCTTTTCCCACATGAATCATCTCGGTTTCAATACCGGCCTTTTCCAGTTCACCGAACACTGTGTTCAGGCAGCCGGCGGTATTGCCTTTTTTTTTGGCGCTGCCGTTAAATCCAAGAACTTTCAATACGATTCTCCTTTCTGTTGTCAGGGATAAAATAAAGTTCCCATAGAATAATTCATTCTCAAAGGAAAACAAGCCCGGAATATCTTGTTCTCTGACAGACACCTTCCTGGCCGCCATAATGCCGCTGAAATTATATTGACCGCCTTTTTTCAAAAACCGGGTAAAACCACCCATTGTTTTCCTGCCCTTTTACACCTGCTGCTAAAAAAACGCAGATTCTATCCGGTAAAGTATTGATCTTTTCCGGCTTTAACGTAATAATCAAAAAAAATTCAACCTGGGCATTGAATGAATCGGCGATGACATCGCCGGTTGGGAACCTCATTTCTGAAAGCTGCGAGATCAAACGATTGAACAAAATAAAATCCCAGTCTGGTATTAAGATACATGGCGGCATCTTCCAAAGCTGCTTTTTGAAAAAGGCTGGCCTCGTCTGTCTGACCATGGTCTGCATCTTGTGTGTCTTCACTGGACCTGTGCCTGCCACTTCTGCTGAACAAAGACGGATCATCCTTGCCAGTATCAACTGGGAGCCGTATACGGGAAAAAACCTGCCTGACCAGGGATTTATATCCCAGGTCGTCACAGAAGCATTCGCAAGAACCGGTTATCGGGTTGAGTTTAAGTACATGCCCTGGTCACGGGCCCTGCACAGTGCGAAAAAAGGCGAATTCCAGGGCCTGATGAATGTGTACTGGAAAAAAGACCGCATTGAATTTTTTAAATATTCTGATGGAATATGGAAGGTCAAAGAAGAATTCATCTGTCTTTCAGAAACCCCCATTGCCTGGGTGGGAGATCTGGAAAATTTAAAGAGCCATACCATTGGGGTATTGCGTGGTTCAGCCCAGGCAGAAGAACTCAAAATCGCCGGATTTTTAATTGAGGAAGTTAATGACCAGATATTAAACGTTAAAAAACTGCTGAAAAAAAGGGTGGATATTGTGCTCTCTCCGGCAAGCCTTTTTTTCTACCACCTCAACAGCATTGCGCCTGATTTTAACCGGGCCCGCATAAAAATACTCAAACCCGCTTACAAGATCTATGATCTCCACCTGGCTTTCCCGAAAACCAGGCCTGATCACCGGGCCCTGGCCGTGGATTTCAATCTGGGGCTGTGGCAGATAAAAACAGACGGCACGTTTCAAAAAATACTGGAAAAACACAGCATCCGCCAACCTGAGTAGGCATTGCCATACCTGAACCATTGCCGTTATGCTTCAGGATTTTCACTGTGCCGCTTTTACCGGCTGAACCATATTTTGTTCATAGTATTTTCGCAACGTGGGCACCATGGCCTCATCCACCAGCGGGGTGAAGTACCTGAAAAAGGATTCTTTGGGCACTTCCTGCTTCAGGACCTTATTGATTCTGTGGATAAGCGCCTTCCCCCATTCTGTTTTCGGAGCGGCAATATATCCGATATCGTAATGATTCTGCTCTTTAATGGAGATAAATGCAATCTTGTCCTGAACCCCTAAATCAGACGCATCAAAGCGGGTGCCGTCCACAGAGAGCATATAATCAATCCGGCCGGCCATGAGCAGTTTGAGCGATTTTTTGATCAGGTTTTCGGTATCATATTCGGTGAGGATGTTCTCACCGCCTTTATACTTTTCCAGCAACTCATCAATCC
>CAZLNA010000012.1:0-14701 GCA_964560485.1 uncultured Desulfobacula sp.
CAATCCAATCAACCTTCTTGATGACAGGCGCCAGACTCTGTTCATGATCCATGATCCTCAGGACCGGGTGATCCCCTATGCAGATTCGAAAAAAGCAGCAGAAAGATACCCGGGGTTCAGTTTTCTGACGGTTGAAGGCCTTGGACACAAGAGAATTGTCAGCAATCCGGCTGTGGTTGATACAGCCCTGAGCTTTATTGAAAATCGTATTAATGTGAAAAAGAAAGCCGGCTGAATCCGGGGAAAAAAGTGATACCGGTCTGCTGTTAAGGGCTGTAAAAGCAGGTGAACAGGAACTATGCCGGAATCATTATACTTTTAAAATCTTCTGTAAAAAAAGAAATTGGTCAGGCCAATTTATCCTATACATTGTTTGAGAAATCTAATATGAATAGGCTCTTTAATGAAAAGGCGCCGGCATCGGTTAACGCAGGCTGAAGATGTATACGAAGATATTGAGAATATAAGAATGAATAAAAACCAGCAGACCCCGCCCCTTGCACTTTCATGGTGTATCTGGGGACTGGGTGCGCTTTTTTACCTGGTCGCCTTTTTTCAGCGGGTGGCACCCGGTGTCATGACCCAGGAGCTGATGCAGGACTTCAATATTGCTGCTACCGGCCTGGGATATCTGTCTGCTTTTTATTTTTACCCCTACCTGGCCATGCAGATTCCAACCGGCTTTCTTGCCGATACACTTGGGCCCAGGAAGCTTTTGACCTTCGGGTGTTTTATTGCCGGGATCGGCACACTTTTATTTGCTGTTTCACCGGGGTTTACAGGCGCCGGCATCGGGCGCCTCATGGTCGGCGGATCGGTTGCCGTAGCCTTTGTCGGCCTGCTTAAGCTGTCCTCTGCCTGGTTCCCGGGCCGATTCTATGGCTTTGTGGCCGGCAATGCGCTTTCCATCGGATTGATCGGCGCCATCACAGCCGGACCGCCGCTCAGGCTTCTGGTGGATGCGTTTCACTGGCGGTGGGTCATCGGCTGTTCCGGTATACTGACCCTGGTTCTGGGAATAACGATCTGGCTTATTGTCCGTGATCAGCCCGGCCAGAAGGGGTATGCCGGTTTTACACAGGCATCTTCAACGTCCCAGGCCGTCTCCCTGGCCGGTTTTAAACAGAATATGCGTCAGGTTCTCAGATACAGAAATACCCGGCTGCTCCTGGTGATCCCGGGTGGAATGGTGGGGGCGGTTCTGACATTCAGCGGGTTGTGGGGCATTCCTTTTCTGGTGACCCACTTTGACCTGACAACCAATCAGGCGGCCCGGCTGACCTCCTGCCTGCTTATCGGCTGGGCTGTCGGCGGTCCGGTTTTCGGCTGGCTCTCCGGCCAGATGGGAAAAAGAAAACCGATTTATATTGTCGGCGGGATCATGTCAGCCATTGGGTGGTTTGTCATCCTTTACGTGGACGGGCTTTCATATTATCCCATTGCCTCTGTACTGGCGCTGACCGGATTTTTTTCAGGCTGCATCATCACCAGTTTTCCCTTTGCAGGAGAATCGGTGTCACAGGAATTGTCCGGCACGGTCTCAGGCATGACCAACATGGGTATCATGGTCGGGCCCACGCTGCTCCAGCCTCTGGTGGGGATTATCCTCGACCGCTGCTGGGACGGCGCCATGGCAGACGGTGTCCGGGTATATTCCCTGGAAGCCTTCCGCATCGGATTCATTCCCATGATGGCCTGGCTCATATTGTCTGCTTTCCTGCTCTTTTTTACCAGAGAGACCTATTGCAGGCAGGCTGCCTGATGTCCATTTTTTCTGGTGAACAACTGCTTCAGGAGGGATAAACCGTTTTTAGAGATCCTTAGATGCATTCCGGATGGCTGTATCCAGGATTTCCCTCCTTTTGGCCAGCCACCTTTCTTCAGAAATCATGCCGGGCTCAATCCCTGATGTGTCCACTTCATAAGTGCTGCCGAAAAGATGCTGCTTTGCACGCGGATCATCTGTATCCAGTTTTTTGCGTTTTGCACCTCCAATGACAGCTTTCATTAAAGTCCTTGAGCCTTTTGAACAGATGGTTGGATTTGGCGGCCGTTCACCGAGCACATATTCAAGGCCGGCTGCGATCAGAATTGCCATTGCGCGGTCCTGCCCGGGGCGGCGGTTGAATCGGTCGATCAGCTGCTGAAACTCTCTTTTATGCTCGAGTTCATAGCGGATCGTTTCAAGGGCGGTCCGGTCACTGCAGCGGGCAGCATCAATGGCCAGTGACAAACGGGCATGGTAGAGAAAGATCATGGATTGGAATTCATTTTTCCTGCTGACATAGAGCGAGTAAATATAGGAAAACCGGGGATCGGCTGTGTTGGAAAGGATTCGCCATTTCAGCCAGACCGCGTTGGCAGAATCTTCTCTTCGGGTTTTCGCATACCCCAGGCGTCTGGGTATCTGTTCCTTGGAAATATCGGTTTCCGCGTCAAGCCTTTTCCAGATGCCTGCGTAAAACGCGTTGGGTGGATTTTTCACATAAGATCTTGTTTTTGCAATATCTTTCAGCCATTGTGGCATGATTTTTTTTTCTATTAACTGCCTGGCTCTGCCTTCTTTGGTTTTCGGGAACTGCCCAGTTCTGTTTTTTTCTCCCTGCTGGTCTGTTCCGGACAAAGCTGTCTGCCTGGGGGGAATTTCTTTGGCTGTTAAAGATTTGGCATGTATCGGTGAGAGAGGCTTTATTCTTGCTTCTGGTTTTTCTGCATCCTGAGGCTGATTTGCCGTTTTATGAAGGTCTGGCGGATTTTTTCCGGCCGTTGCCGAATCCGGTGCGGCTGTCGGCGGGTGTTTTTTTTGTATTGCTGCTGACCACTGATCCTGCCGGGCCTGAACCGGTTCAGAAGCCGGTTTTTTCATGACGGGCTCCGGTGTCTTAATCACTGCGGCAGCGTTGGTGATCAACCTGTTGAGTTGAAGTGAACCCATTAAGGATTCGAACTCCTTTTTAAATTTTGTGCTGCCGATACGATCCGCCCGGCCCATGATAAAGAGTGCCTGGTACTGGTCTGAATCCGGGGTAGGGCGATACGGGATAAATTTTATAATCACATCCCCTGAAAAACGAAGGTTCGTGGTATAAAATTCTGCTTGAATATCAGTTTCAGTCCGGCGGATCCTGAGGTTTTTATACTCAGACGGTTTAACTCTCTTATCCCGGTTTAATTTCCATTCAAACCGGCGCAGGATGCCTGAGACATCTCTCTGGTTGTTCAATCCCATATCTTTTGCAACAGCGAACATGAAAAGGTTCATCCCTTTATGGAAAAAGATCATGTCATCCGCTTCACCGATCAGGTCTGGGAAGAAGTATCTGTTTTCTAGACTGTCAGGTTCCAGGTCGGTATACCCGTCGGGAATGATAAAGGAGTAGTGATTTTTATAATCCGTATACCGGTTTTCTACAGGGTCGATGGCCCGGGTCTGTTTCCCGACACATGCGGGCAGCAGCAGGATCAGGCATGCAGAGAACAATAATTTGAGTGCAGGTTTCATTGGGATCCCTTGTTCAATACTGTATTGAGATGGCTTCCACGTATTTTTTATTGGTAGATGTTGTGCATCTCAAATATCTTTTCCTCCAACTCTTCACCATCAATAAAAGAATAAGGCGGTATTTGAAAATCAGAAGATAAACCAACGGTTTTGTTGAATACAGAGCGGTTTTTCCTCTCTTTTAATCTGAATAATAACATTTTTTGTGCTTTAAGCTGAACCCCTTTAACCGCCTCAATTTCCGACCACTCGAGAAACGTTTTGTTCACGTATTTATTATATTTTAAAGGCTCGTATTGAATGCCTTTTGAGGACAGTATAATGTTGTACTTACTTTGTCTTGACAGCAGCATATACAGTTTGACGGTGACCAGTGTCAGAGGAACTGATATTAAAAGCAGCGGCCGGGTATCAACCACACTTGCATAAAGGATTCCGATAACAACCATAGAAAAAATCCACAAAAGAAAAAGGTTGAAAAGGATATCCGGACGGAAGACAATCTCTTCGGCGTCACTTTGAGATCTGTTTTTCTCCTCAAGGACACCCATGATAGTACTTTTATATGACGGCCAGATTTTCACCATCACCAGCAAGGTGAAAACCAGATTGATGATGATGATGTTTCCCATGTGCCTGTCCGGCCTGCCGTACCGTTCAAATGCTTTTTCATAGTCATAGTAGACTTTGGCGCCTGATGATATATGCCATATATTCAAGTGGCTTGTGAACATTGAAAAATGGTACGGATCTTCCCTGATGTCTATGGTGTTTCCAACCTCGGCATCAATCAGAGGGACATCCTGTTCGCATGGCAGTTTTATGATTTCCTGCTGATTATTGATCTTGACTGTGGCAGAAAGGTAGTTCGGATCTCTTGGCCGTTCTACGCATTTCCCAACGTCAACTAAAACAACCTTTTTAATCCGCAGTTGCTCAAAAGGGGATGTGGTGTGAAATGCCATATATAAAAACTTTCCAAAAAGAAGAATGAAAATAAAACCGAGGATTGGGTAAAATATGAGAGAAAGAATTTTCTCTACAGTACTCATCCTTCTGATCTGCCTTTTTGCAAATATTAATAGAAATGTCATACACACACCTTTTTCAACCGCAATCGTGTAGATTTTTTATCCTGGAAAATATCATTGGGGATAACTGGGTTCAGTCCAAAATGATGCTGAATTTATCCGGTTTTTATCCAGGCCTGGTGATCACCTCTTTGGAACGGCCGGATCCATTGTCAATTATTTGGAAATGATTTTTGAACTGCATTTGGATCTGACAAAATAATCAATGTCAAGATCTTTGTCGCGTCCTGTTCTGCCGGTTTTGATGTTGTTTTTTTCAAGAGTTGCTTTTCCGTGGTTTTTGTATCGAATAGATGGATGCCAAGTCCGGCAAGGGCCACTGTCAATATGAACAGAACGACAAAATACGTCTCTTTGATCAGGTTGATATCCATGAAGGTGTCAAGCCAGAAATAAAAAACATCCATGTTGATTAATACAAATACAGGGAAAGGAACAAAACAGAAAACAGCAGTTATAAGCCAGAAAAGCTCTTTGTTCGTGCATCTGCTGCAGATATCGGCAGAAATATGATTGATTTTTTTGCCATACTTGAACGTATAGGTGCTTTCAACCGGGGCACCATGATGGGTATTTTTATGCTCGTGTTCCTGTGTAACGGCAATATCATATCGGTGATAGGGAAAGGATAATTTCCTGCTGCACAGGTCACAGCGCCCGATATCTTCTGTTTGATTCATAAGCGAAGGGTTTCATTCCAAATTAATGACCTTGTCAATGGACGCCTCTTTATCGACGATGTGTACCGCATCCTTTGAAAATGACCATACTGGCTCACTGACCTGTATCCCATCCGGATAGTTTTTGTAAGCATAGGGATAATCTCCAAAAAAGCGCTCTGTCTCAGGGTTGTATATCACTGCCCAGTACTCGTCTATGGTCACACTTGTCCCGGATGTGCCGGCAAAATATTTCAGGAGGATAACCGGTGAGATCTTTTCTGGCCGGATCACTTCCACAAACTCAGGCGTACCGCCCACACTTGTAATCTGACTTTTTATGGCAGGGTCTTTCACATTGGCAAGCCAGAATGCGTCTTGATGTTCAAGCACCTTCCATTGGCCTGCAGTGGAGACGGTTCCTGAAACCATTAAAAGGAAGATAATAATCAGGTTTTTCAATTCAACAGCCCTTTTAAAATATAGATTAGCGCCCCAGGATGATAGTTCGGATACTCTGAGACTATCCTGTATTATCTGTTGATGCAAGCCGGTTTGTGTCCGGGCAGGAGGAAATACAGGCCTGCCCTGATGATCATTAAATGATGATATTTAATATTATACCGGTAGAAAGGTGAAATATAATCACATCTGCTGGGAACGGTTTATCTTCAAAACAAGGGTTTTGATGGCAGAACAGGCAGTTAACAGGGTGGCATAAATTGTGTAAGAGCATTATGCAAACAGACGGAAATTGTCAGCTGTGCTGGCAAAAATTGTCCCATTTAACATGATCCCGGATAAAAAGGAAAATGCATGAAAAACCTATATTTTTCAAAAAAATCAGACTTTTTGACCACCCAGTGCCCGTTTTGCGGAACAGCCCACACCGTCACCAGAGCAGATGTCGATCATTTTAAAGACAGCAAAGTCGTCAGATTTGTCTGCACCTGCGACTGCGCCTTTCACCAGAGGATCTGCAAAAAGAACCCGAGGGAGATCGGTCTGTTTTCTGCCCTGTCCCGTCTGGACGTCAGCGTGATCCGGTATAAACTGCGGCACCCTTTAGCCTCGTTTGGCGGTTAGGGTTTGCAGGGGGCGGGGTTTAAGTTGGGGAGCTGGCAGAATTCATCCAAGACGACTATTGAATCGTTTTGAATATAATTATTATATTCTAATATCTTAGTTCGGTTCGACAATAATTGATTTCAAGAACAGAGTTTTCTTGGTCTTGGAAATGTGCACGTAAATATTGCTCTTTGCGTCATTCATGGGTGACACCATTTCATTCTTTATTCCAGATCCACCTTTTCTTTTCCTTTTACTGTAACACTGATTTTACCTTTCAGATGAACAAATCCTTTTCCTTTAAGAACAGCGAAAAAGGCAGGCTTATCTCCAGGTGTTTGAAAAATGACGCCACCATAGTATTTGAATTTGAGGCCGTCTGTATTGAAAGCGATAATCGAACCATCGGTATCAGCGATCCGGCGATTTCCCCGGCTGTCAAAGGAAATTGTAAACACACCAGGTGTTTTGCCGCCATTAAACGGGCTTACAAAGAACCCTCTTGAGGCGTAACTGCCCTGGTCACTGAGAAAGTAGCCTGAGAAACCCATCTCCCCAG
Organism: uncultured Desulfobacula sp.; assembly: GCA_964560485.1. Classification (GTDB taxonomy): domain Bacteria; phylum Desulfobacterota; class Desulfobacteria; order Desulfobacterales; family Desulfobacteraceae; genus Desulfobacula. Next base: position 6,880 of record CAZLNA010000012.1, read on the forward strand.
GTCCTGCCCATCCATCTACGCCGCCAATTTTTTCAAAGGGAATCACAAAGTGCGGTTTTTGCTTGCCCGTTTTGATTTTGTTCAGAATCTTTATTAAATCAAGAGCTTCCCTGGCGCTTTGAGCGTTTTTTCCTGAAGGATAGGCTTTGAGAAAGCTCTGCAAGGATTCAGGGTTAAAAGAATTCACCTCCTTGTATGCTGCTTTTTCTGATTCATTTGGGCTGTTGTTTGGAACCGTTTCTTGCTCTTCCCCGTGAGCGGTCATTGCAAATATCAAAAATAAAAGTGTTGCCACAATAAGTTTTGATGGTTTCATTTTCCGTCTCCTTTTTAGTTAGACAATCTACGGGCACTTAATTAATTTATCTGGTAATAATTAAGTAGTTTGGTCCTTGAATACAACGAATTCCAGAATAGATTTGCAAGCTTTTTTTAAACTACAAGAACGCATCAAATGCCGTATCAATGACAAGATCGATCAAGCCGGTCCTGAACCGTTCCAGTTTGGTCAGGGCAACACCGGTCTGGCGCAGAGAGTGAATCTTGGCAAGCGCTTTTTTGGCCTGAACCAGATCTGCAAAATCCGATTGTGACAGCTCTCCATGGGCCAGCAGCTTGGTCCATCGCTGCAGGTCCTGTTCGGTTTCTGCCAAAAACGCTTTTGCATCGTTTTTGGCATGCTCTTCAAAATCATTGAATATCTCCCTGGCCAGGTCCTTTGCCCCGGTTTTGAGCGCTTCTGCAAAATCGTCAAATGATGCCATTTTTCAGTCTCCTCAGGATGGTTTGCATTTAGATGCGGATTTCTTGTTGGCCTCAAGGCAGATAATCTCATCAAACGCATCTGAAATCAGTTTTTTAAATTCTTGGATATAGGCAGGGCTCAGCGTGGTGCGTTCTTTCCAGCGCATGAAAAATTTACCTGCAAGGTCTCCGTCCTCTTTGATCAGGATTGCCCATTGTGCTGCTGAGATACTGTTGCCGGGGACCCCTTTGACATATTCGTGCGCTTTGTGAAATTCCACAAAAAGGGCGTCTGTTTTTGCCGCGTGTTTTGCATAAGGCTCTTTTGCCTTGCTCATCAGCGCCAGTGTTTCGGCTTTCAGGGATGTTGCGTATTTATACGCTGTCGGGCTGTATGGCCCGATCAGCGGAGAACATGCTGAAAGACAAAGAACAAGAAAACAAAGAACTGCCCCTGTTTGAGTGATTACGGTTTTTTGACGCATTTCTGGCCTCCTCTGGCTAAAATTGAGCGGTTGGTGATAGACACGGTCGGGGGTTGCATTATGTGAACTGCCGGAAAAACGGCAAAGAAAAAAAGCAGGGAATGAAGGCGGTTTGAAGATGAAAGATCTGCTGATCTGGACACAGCTCCGCACTGTCGATTACACATCGGTTCGCGGGTGGTGATTTTGTCCTGCTTTTATCCCTATATATAAAGGGTTTCTTAAAAAATCAATCAGGGAAACCCTTAATTTCTAAAGAATATGGTTAGAATTTCGTGAGAAGTGAAAATAAAGAAAAAAACCGGGTAAAACTTTACAGCTTTACCCGGTTTTTTAAAGGGAGAAATGAAAAATGATGGTTAAAATGTGTACCCGATTCCCGTACCAATGGTAATGGGCGCACTGTCGTAAAAATTAATATTGGAATTGTTGCGGCCATAGCCGCCGTAGAGCATTAAGAACATCTCCTCCTGGTTGAACAGGTTAAAGAGGGTGAACATGGTGCTGACTTCAAATTCAGTATCTTCCCTGGTTTTGCCAAATTCCGGGTGGTTGCTGTCATAATCCCGGGTGATAATCCCCAGACCGGTTTCAAGTTTCCATGTATCAGCCTGAAAGGTGTGGACCAGTTCAACGCCGTAACCGTTGTATGAATGGGCATTTCCGGACATGTCCCCGATTTCAAGGATGAGGTCTGCACCGAACGAGTGGGGGCTGGATTCCAGGCACTGGTGACCGAAGGACAGGCTGTGGATCTCCCCGTCCCGCTTAAGGGCGGCATTGCGGCGGCCGGCTGTATCATTGTCAAGATCGACCGATGTCAGGTGGTAACCGGTGCGGAATCGTGTGTCCATGATATTATCCCACTCGAGTCCGTACACCCAGGTTTCCCGGTCCACAACCGCGCGGCTGGCAGTGGTCAGAAAGGGATCAGCCCAGGCATCGTCTTCCATATATCCCACGCTGAGGGTAAACTCGCCAGTGCCGCTTACCGGCTGCATGAGAGACAGTTTGGGCATGCCTTCAAAACCGAGGCTGACCACAGTACCGGTGTCGGCAAAGCCGTAGTTGAGCTGGCCGCCCAGAAAGGCGGAGAATTCAGACTGGTCCGGCGAGGCCTGGTTCAGTGAGGTGATCCGGGCATTGTCATCCTCTGATGCATCATCCAGGGACATTTCTCCGTCCGTGTAAAAGGTGCCGGCAATGATATGGCCGTAAAATCCCTGTTTCTCAGGTCCGCCTGCATGGGCGACCGTAAAGAGCAGGGCAAAGGCAAAAAGACAGATGCTGCACCAGATGGTGGTTGTGACAGGTTTCATTTTGTTTGGCTCTCCAAGAAATTTCGGATCCCTTCAGATAATTTTTTTTAATGATTTTCTGAGGCGTCCTTTGTTGTGTAATGAAATTTAATCCAGTTGATGCGTCCTTATACCCGGACACACGGGTTAAAGTCTGTAGGCATTGTGTTGAAAATCGTAAGAAAATGTAACATTGTTGCACCGGAATGGGATCAACCGGTATGTACCGGGGTGCGGGCATGGTCGTCCATGCGGGATTCAAGGGTTTTGATATGGTTTTTTTCTTCGCGGATGATTTCCTGCAGGCCCTTGATTACACCGGGATCGTCTATGAAAATTTCCAGGACTTCGTAGAATTCAATGGTTTCTTTTTCAAACCCGATAAAGGTCTCAAACAGGTCCCTGGCCGTTTTAATGGTGGAGAAATCGATTTCTTCCAGAGCCAGCGTATTGTCCCCCATCATCTCCTGCAGCGCCCGGGGCACCATTTTTTTCAGGTCTGCTTCATCCACGGACAGGGTCAGCCGCTGCTTCAGTGTCTTAAACCACTTGGCATGGGAGGCCTCTTCATTGGCCATCCACTGGAGCGTGGATTTCAGTTCTTCACTCGCGAGTTTGTCTTTGGAATCGAGATAGACAGCTTCCCCGTTTTCTTCCATTTTTACGGCAATTTCAAGCAGGTCATCCATCGTGAACATGGCGTTTTTTTCTCCTTTCAGACTCGGTCCAGTCAATGCGGCTCATCAGCCCCCTGATGATTCGTACATCCCGTGAGGTGAGCCCGGCATTGCCAAATATTTTGCGGTATGTGCGCAGCAGGTGGTCCGGGTTCTGGGGGTCAAGATAGTCGATATCGAGCAGGGTTTTGCGCATATGGGCAAACATGCTCTCCATTTCCTCGCCAGTGGCAAGGGCACGGGGCTCAGGGTCGTGAAATTTTCTGCCGGTTTCTGATTTGAGTGAAATTTCATAAAGCAGTACTGCCAGGGAATGGCTCAGGTTCATGGACGGGTAGGCCTCATGCGTAGGGATGGTAATAAAGTGCTGGCAGAGTTCAAGGTCTTTTGTCTCAAGCCCTGTATCCTCAGGTCCCATGACCATGGCGCACCGGGCATCGGATAAGCCGGTACCCATTTTTTCAGCCGCACCGGCCGGGGTGTAAAAATCCTTTCGGTATTTTCCGAACCTCCGGGTGGTGCCGAATGCCACCTGGATGTCGCCAAGGGCTGCGGGCAGGTCCTCATAGATCCCGGCGTTTTCAAGAATGGGAAAAGCGGACAGGGCCATTTTTTTTGCATCCAGGCTGTTGTAGTCCCGGGTGGGTGCCACCAGGCGAAGCTCATTAAAGCCGAAATTCATCATCACCCGGCAGACCGCCCCGATATTGATCGGGCCCTGGGGCCGGACAAGGATGACAGAGAGGTTCTCCGGGTTCATACGGGTCATGCCTTTGTGTCGAGAATCAGGGTCACCGGACCCTGGTTGACCAGGGCCACATCCATCATGGCCTGGAATTGTCCGGTCCGGGTGGGGATGCCGGCTGCCCTGGTTCTGGAAATAAAATATTCGTACAGCCCGGTGGCGGTTTCAGGGTCAGCCGCTTTGACAAAAGAAGGCCGCCTGCCTTTTGCACAGTCCCCCATAAGGGTGAACTGGGAGACCACGAGCAGCTCGCCTTTGATATCTTTGAGCGAGATGTTCATTTTACCGTTCTCATCTTCAAATATGCGCAGGTTGGGGATTTTATCGGCCAGGAAATCCGCATCTTTTTCAGTATCCCCGTCTGCCACACCGAGCAGGACGAGCAGGCCACGGCCCACAGCGGATATTTTTTCACTGTTCACGGTGACACTGGCTGAGGAAACACGCTGCACCACGGCTTTCATGACAGTTCTCCAGGATCCAGGGGCGTCATCATCCGGGGTTTTGGCCATGCAGTTTCAAACCCGGTTTTTTTTAAGATATCAATGGCCGTATCCACATGAAGCCCGGCCTCGGCCACGCAGTGGGAATCATCGCCCGGTACAGCCGGGATGCCTAATTCAAGCGCTTTTTCAAGGATGAACGGGGTGAGATAGGGTTCGGGTTTCCCCTTGACCAGGGGACGCAGGTTAAAGTCAAGTACCAGGCCGAGAGATCTGATTAATTCCAGGTTGCGGTCAATGCGTTTTTCGATTTCAGGGGTCTTCATGCGTTCATGGTAGTGGTCATCATGGAGTCTGACCATGTCAAAATGACCCACGACAAACGGTCTGAGCGTTTCAATCATCTCGTATTGAAGATCAAAATAGCGCTCATACAGCCGGTCAATGCTGCCCAGGATCTCAACCGTTCTGCCGTAATCATTTTTTGAATAATCAAAGCAGATGTTTTCTACATGGTGAACAGAGCCGACAATATAATCCGGCCGAAAAGTCCTGATCAGGGAGCGGACATGGTCGGCATATCCGGTAACGGTTTCGGTCTCCATGCCCGCATAAATAGTGATCTTGTCTTTGTAACGGTGCTGCAGCTGCCTTAATTCTCTAAAATAGGCTTCGAAACGGTGATAAAGGTCCCGGGCATTCAGGCCGAGTGCTTTTTCATCGTCATATACAAAGGCGTCTGCCACCGGCGGGATGTGTTCGGTGATGCCCACGGCGTTGAATCCAAGCTCGATATACCGCTTGACCATATCTTCAAGCCGGTCTGCGGCATGGCTGCAGTAATCTCCGCTGTGGCCGCCGTGATAGGATGTGGGTCCTTCAATCATGAGGGCAAATTATCATCAACTCCCCTATAAAAGCAAGGGAGTTGATGATAAAACAGAAGGGTTATTTCATGGCTTCCACCACCAGTTCGGTGATATCTTTGACCTCAAGGTCAATTTTTTGTTTCCGGGCGCGTGAAGCAATGGTTCTCAGGCACTGCTGGCAGGAAGAGACCACCATGTCTGCGCCGGTCCCCTTGATTTCATCAATTTTCATCTGTGCCACCTGGCCGGAAAGGTCCGGGTCCACCATCTCCAGGTTGCCGCCGCCGCCGCAGCAGACCGACAGCATCCGGTTGCCGGGCAGTTCTTTCAGGCGGATGCCCGGGATGGCAGAAAGTACATTCCGCGGTTCTTCAAACACGCCGGAGTTGCGGCCGAGATCGCAGGGGTCGTGGTAGGCCACTGTGGCTGCCGGTTTGTCTGCGTTATTGAACTGGATGCGGTCTTCCTTGATGAGCCGGTCAAGCATCTGGGTGGCATGCCAGAGCTTGATGCCTTCGGGTTCATAAAGATGTTTCCAGGTGTGGTAGCAGGACGGACAGGTAAAAACCATTTCCCTGGCACCGATCTCTTTTACCTTTTGAAGGTTGTGCGTCATCAGGGCCTCTACCTTGTCAGGCATGCCGGCACCGAGGAGGGGAAAACCGCAGCACCACTCCTCTCCGCCGAGTATGGTGAAGTTCATGTCTGCTTTCTGCATGACCTTTGCCATGTTGGCCGGGATTTTCTGGGCCATTGGAAAAAAAGAGGCTACACAGCCAACAAAGAAGATGGTTTCTGCCTGATCCTTTTCCAGAGCCCCTTCGGGCAGGCCCGGTATCAGTTCAGTCCATTCGGCCCGGTCCTCATTTTCATCCTCACTGATGTTCCGGTCCTGTTCCAGGTTTTTTGCCAGGCGGTCTGCAATTTTTGGGTAAAAGCCTTCGCCCACCATGCATTCGCGGTCCCTGAAGACCAGGTCCCGGGTCTTGACCTTGGGAAAACAGGCTGCTGTGCAGGCACCGCATCCCAGGCAGGTGAATATGGCCTGTTCCACCTCTTCGCTCCAGTCGAGCCGGCCTTCAATCACAGCCCGTGTAATGGCGTTGCGGCCGCGGGCTGTGGCGCTTTCTTTTTTCACCACCAGGTTGATGGGGCAGTTGGGCAGGCAGAAACCGCACCGGCTGCATTTTGCCACCTCGTCATAGGACATTTTGCGTAACTGGGCCAGATTCATACGATAAACCTCCCTGGGCTCATGATCCGGGCCGGATCGATTTGTTGTTTAATTCGGGCCATGATCTGCGTGTCACTGCCGGGTGCGCCCCAGACAGGCAGTTCGGATTTGATGGTTTCAGGCGCATGGGAAATGATCAGGTTGCCCCCGATTTTCCCGCACTGGTCAAGCAGCCCGTTGATGCAGGCAGCTGTTTTCCCGGCATCCTCTGCTGCTGCGCAGACATGGGCCACCCCGGATCCTGAATGGACCCAGAGGGTGTGGGGAATCCCGCTTCTGCCCAGGCAGTCCTGGGTGGCAGCGGCTATTTCTGCCGCATGGGAGATGGGATAGGTCATTTTGGCCATGACCCGTTCTTCCCACTGGTCTGCCAGGGCATCGCCGATATGGCTGGCTTTATGCCAGAAGTCCTGGTGCCGGCGGCCCTTGAGCAATTCTGTGCCAACGGCATGGGCAGTTCCGGCTGCGGTCTGCAATTCGCTGCGCATCCGGTCCACAGGTTCGGCAAACCCTTCCAGGGCAACAGCCACCAGGTGGCTTCCCTGTTCAATGCCGGGTGCGTCACCAGGCCAGGTCAGGACAATGGACTGGCGGTTGAGAATATCTACAGCTGCCGGCAGAAGCTGGGTGTTATGGATTTTTCCGGCAAAGGCGGCAGCCTGGTCCAGACCATCAAAGGCAAAGAGCAGGGTCTGCATTTTTTCAGGAAAGGGCAGCAGACGGAGGGTGGCTTCGCAGAGTACCCCAAGGCTGCCATAAGAGCCGATCATCAATTTGGTGACATCATAGCCGGATACATTTTTAACGGTTTTTCCGCCGGCACCGACGATCTCGCCGCCTGGCGTGACAAATCGCAGGCCGAGCACCAGGTCCCTGGGAAGGCCGTAAAGAAGGCGGCGGGGCCCGGTGTTGCTGGCAGCCAGGATGCCGCCGATGGTGCTTTTTTCACAATATGCCGGATCAAGGGGGAGAAAACAGCCGCTGTGCTCCCGGTCTGAACAGATAAACTCAGCGTTTTCTTCTGACACCGGCAGATAACAGCGGTCTTCCTCTGCAGCCAGCCGCGCCTGGATCTCTGAGAACCTGACCCCGGCTTCCACGGTAATGGTCAGATTGGCTGCGTCCACGTCAATGACATGGTTCATTTTCCGGGTGCAGAGGACAATATCGAGTTTTTCAGGTGTCAGGCCGGTATCCATTTTGGTGCCTGCACCCCAGACGGTTACGCCGGCACGGCCCTGGGCTGCAATGGCTATAACTTCTGCCGCCTGCCGGGTGGACCCGGGAAAGACCACTGCTGCGGGTATTTGATCCCCCACCTTAAATC
>CAZLNA010000013.1:0-14561 GCA_964560485.1 uncultured Desulfobacula sp.
GGTATGCGCATACCGTGGCTGCCAACCTGCCTTACGGACTGCAACGGCGGCTTGAAATCGCACGGGCCATTGCTTCCGAACCTCAAGTCCTGCTGCTTGATGAACCTGCCGCCGGGATGAACCCGGCCGAATCCTCAGATCTAATGACAGACATAGCGCGTATTTCGCAACTTGGCATTGACGTGCTCCTTGTGGAGCATGATATGAAAGTGGTTATGGGCGTATGTGATCATATTGTTTGTGTTGACCACGGGGTAAAAATTGCCGAAGGGAATTCACAGGAAATCCAGAACAACCCCAAAGTGATTGAAGCCTACCTGGGTCAACCTGCCACCCAATAATTTTAAAGGAGAAACAGATGAAGAAAACGGTTTTATTATTGGCGATACTATTGACAGTGTTCCTGGTTTTTTCCTGTGGTAAGAAAGATGAAGAAAAAGCCGGCGGTACATTGAAAATCGGCTCCATGGGACCGCTGACCGGACCTTATGCAGCAGATGGGAATGATATCAAAAACGGTGTGCTGACTGCCATCAAGGTCATTGAGGACGCAGGCGGCATCCCCGGATTCGATAAAATAGAGCTTTTCCCCCAGGACACTGCATGTGATCCGAAACAGGCTGTGGCAGCAGCGAATAAATTGATCAACCTCGAAGTTGTCGGTGTTGTGGGTGCCTATTGCTCCTCTTCCACAATCCCGGCCTCTGCCACCCTGAGTGAACAGGATATTATTATGATCACTCCGGCCTCCACCCACCAGGATGTCACTGACCGGGGCCTGCCTTATATGTTCAGAATGTGCGGCCGTGATGATGCCCAGGCGCCTGCTGCGGTTAAATTCATGAAAGAGGCCCTGAATGCTAAAACGGTCTTTATTGTGGATGACAAAACCACTTATTCACAGGGTCTGGCTGACGGCGTTGCCAAAGCCTGTAAAGAAATGGGTCTTGAGGTTCTCGGTCATGAACACGTGAATCAGGGTGACAAGGATTTTTCAGCGATTTTAACCATGGCCAAAAGCAAGGGTGCCGACGTCTTCTACATGAGCCTTCAGAACCACTCTTCAGGCAGCCTGATGGCTATCCAGGCGCGCCGCATGGGCTTGAAATCCAAAATTTTATCCCAGGATGCCATGTTCCATCCCAATTTTATCAAAGTGGCAAAAGATGCGGCTGAAGGGGTGTTTGTCACCTATGGCTACACAGACAAGTCCACAGATGCCTATAAAAATTATGCAAAGATTTTTACTGAAAACTATGGTGAAATCGGCGCATATGGAACCTATGCCTATGATGCAGCCCTCTCTTTATTAAAGGCCATCAAAGCCGCCGGTTCCACAGAGCCTGCAAAAGTAAAGGCGGAGCTGATGAAACTCGATTATGCCGGTGCTTCCAAGCAAATCAAGTTTGAAGCCAACGGAGACTCTGGTTCTTCTTATATCGCCTTTAAAATAGACGGCGGAGAATACAAGCCATACTGGTCTCCCCAGGACGGAATTTTAAAATAGTACAGATCATGAACCGCATGACCGGGTAACCGGTCGTGCGGTTTGGCTTGTTTGCACAAAGGGATATACGAATGGATTATTTTTTTCAGCAATTGATCAACGGGATCACACTGGGAGGGATTTACGCCCTGATCGCCCTTGGGTATACCATGGTGTACGGCGTATTACAGTTGATCAATTTTGCCCATGGTGAATTTTTTGCTGCCGGCGGTTATGTCGGTGTAATATTATTGAGTTACTTCGCCGGTCTGGGGTTGATGGAATCACATCCCTGGGCCTGCCTGGGGCTCTCTTTCCTTCTGACCATGGGCTATTGCGCTTTTCTGGCCATGGGGGTTGAAAAAATCGCCTACCTGCCGTTGAGAAGAAAATCACGGCTGGCTGCCCTGCTGTCCGCCCTGGGCATGTCCATCTTCCTATCCAATGCGCTGATGCTCACCCAGGGGGTTTTTGACAAACCCTATCCCGGGGAACTGTTCAACGGGAAATGGGAATTCGGGCTGATCAGCATCTCTTATCTTCAGGCCATGATTGTCATTTTAACCATCCTCCTGCTGGTGGGTCTGAACATCCTTGTATTCAGGACTAAAATGGGAATGGCCATGCGCGCCACCGCCCAGGACAAGACCATGTCCGCACTGGTGGCCATCAGCAGCAACCGGATCATTGCCATGACCTTTGCCATTGGTGCAGGCCTGGCAGCAGCCGCCGGTATTATGGTGGGTCTCTATTATGGTTCGGTCCGCTACGACATGGGATTTATTCCCGGAATCAAGGCTTTTTCCGCTGCCGTGCTCGGCGGGATCGGCAACATTACCGGCGCCATGCTCGGCGGATTGATTATCGGCATGGTGGAAATATTCGGGGCCGGATACATCTCAGGCCAGTACAAGGACGTATTTGCTTTTATAATTCTGATTTCAGTCCTCTATTTCAAACCAACCGGACTTATGGGTGAGAATGTCGATGATACAAGAGTTTAAAAAAGTCTGGAAACCGTATTCCATTGGAATGATATGGGTTCTGGGCCTGCTCTGGCCGCTTCTGGGTATCCACCCGGACGGTACCCTGTCATTTGGTAAAACATTCACTGTCTGGCTCTACATTTTCATCGCCTCTTTCTGCTGCCTGATAGTTTATCTGCTCAATAAAAGCGGTAGTATCAAACCGCTGACCACACCTGCAGTCAAGCTCTGGGAAAACGGGGGCATTGCCGCAAAGGCCCTGCCCACTTGGATCTGGATTCTGATCGCCTTTGGCCTGGCCGTGATATTTCCCCTGTTCACCGGCCGGTATGAACAGGATGTGGCGATAAATGTCCTGATATATGTCTGCCTCGGTTTAGGGCTTAACATTGTCATCGGGCTTGCCGGCATGCTCGATCTGGGATATATCGCCTTTTACGGTGTGGGCGCCTATACCTATGCCCTTTTCAATATTCACTTTGGCATGCCGTTCTGGCTCTGCCTGCCGGTTGCGGGAATGTTTGCCCTGGTGGCGGCTTCCTTTGTCGGTTACCCCACTCTGCGGATGCGCGGGGATTATCTGGCCATTGTCACCCTTGGTTTCGGGGAAATCATCCGGATCATCCTGAACAACTGGATGTCTCTGACCAACGGCCCCAACGGAATCATGGGTATCAAACGACCGGGATATTTCTGGCCCTCTTTTGCAGATGGATTCTCCCTTGAGCATTTATGGATGCAGAAGCTCTGGCTGCTCTATTATGTGGCCCTTGCCCTTGCGATCATCACCATTATCGGGGTTCATCGGCTGAATTTCTCCCGCGTCGGCCGGGCATGGGAATCAATCCGTGAGGATGAGACCGCTGCAGAGTTAATGGGGGTGAATACCTTTATCTACAAACTGCTCGCCTATGCCATGGGTGGATTCTTTGCCGGCATGGCCGGTGCCTTTTTTGCCTCCCGTATGAAATTTGTCAGCCCTGAAAGTTTTACTTTTTTAGAATCTGCCATGGTCCTTTGCATGGTTGTTCTCGGCGGAATGGGCTCTATACCCGGCGTTATCCTGGGTGCAGCCGCTCTGATTATCCTTCCCGAGGTCTTCAGGGAGTTTGAACTCTACCGAATGCTGGCCTTTGGGTCGGTTATGGTGGGCATGATGCTCTTCCGGCCCGAGGGACTGATCCCTGCCAAGCGCGTAGGCGGCCGGTCCGAAGAAAGGGAGGGCTAAATGACACAGCCGATTCTCGAACTTTCCAATGTACATGCCGGTTACGGCAGTATCAAGGCCTTAAGGGGTATTTCCCTGAAGGTCATGCCCGGCGAAATCGTGGCTATTATCGGGGCCAACGGTGCCGGCAAGTCGACAACACTGATGACCACCTGCGGTATTGTCGGTATTGAACAAGGCGACATTATTTACCAGGGGAAATCCATTAAAACGGTTTCAGCAGAAAAACTGCCCACCATGGGATTATGCCAGGTTCCGGAAGGCCGGCGGATTTTTCCCAGGCTCACCGTAAAAGAAAATTTAAGGATGGGCGCCTTTTATCGAAACGATACCGACCAGATCAGCAAAGATATCCGTCATGCCTATGCGCTTTTCCCGATCCTGGGTGAACGCAGAAACCAGGAAGGCGGCACCCTTTCAGGCGGCGAACAGCAGATGCTGGCCATTGCCAGGGCCCTGATGAGCAAACCCAGACTGCTGCTGCTCGATGAGCCCTCCTTAGGACTTGCCCCCATCATTGTCCAGAAAATATTTGATATCATTGCCCGGATTAACCAGGAAGAAGGAACCACCATTCTGCTTGTGGAACAAAATGCCAACCTTGCGCTCCAGGCAGCTACCCGCGGCTATGTCATGGAAACCGGCGAAATCACCCTTGAGGATGATGCCAAACGCCTGCTGGCCAATCCAAAAATCAGAGAAGCCTACCTGGGAGAATAGTCATCTGTCTCTGGGGTAATTGTGTTTGATATTGATTTGAAAGGGCATTTTTTATTGCCTTCAATGAATTAATGCGTATAATACGGTTCGATTTTAATGTTCAACAGCAAAGGTAAAGCAGGATATGGGACAAGACGGGGAACATTCTCAAATCAGTGAAAACCAGTTGAAAAAAGAACCTGAAGAAAACCGGATGATCAGCCATCTTTCGGTGAACAATAAACAGATCCAGCTGATCGGAACCGCCCATGTCTCAAAGGAAAGTGCTGACCTGGTTCAAAAGACCATTGAAACACACACCCCTGACACGGTCTGTGTCGAGCTCTGTCAGACCCGGCTGAACTCCATGAAAGATGCGGATCGCTGGCGGAACATGAACATTGTAAAGGTGATCAAAGAGAAAAAAGCCCTGCTGTTATTCATGAACCTTCTGCTGGCCGCGTTCCAGAAAAAAATGGCAGATAAATTCGGCATCAAACCCGGTCAGGAAATGATCAATGCGATTGATGCAGCCGAACAGACCGGTGCAGAAATTATCCCGGCTGACCGGGATATCCAGGTCACCCTGAACCGGGTGTGGCGAACCATGGGATTATGGGAAAAACTCAAACTTTTCGTTTCCCTGCTCTTCTCTTTCGGTGCATCTGAAGATATTGACGAAAATGATATAGAGAACATGAAGCAGGAAGATATTCTCCAGACCCTGCTTAAGGATGTTAAAAAAAGCCACCCCATTATCGAGCGCACCTTGATTGATGAACGGGATCGTTTTCTGGCGGAAAAGATCAGGAGCGCCCCTGGCGAAACAATAGTGGCGGTTGTGGGTGCGGCCCATGCGCCCGGGATCAAACGGTATATCCACTCTGATGACCCCATTGACCTGGACGAACTGAACCAGATCCCGCCCGCCGGCAAGCTGGGCCGGATTTTAAAATGGGGAATCCCCCTAGCGATAATGGCTCTTTTTGTGGCCGGTTTTGCCACAGAAGGGAAGGATGCGGGCAAAGACATGATCTGGATATGGCTGGCAGCTAACGGTATTTTTGCCGGTCTTGGCGCCATTATCGCCCTGGCCCACCCCATCACCATTGCGGCAGCAATTCTTGCCGCACCATTGACATCTCTGAACCCAATGATTGCTGCCGGCTGGGTCTCCGGTCTGGTTGAGGCCTTTTCCAGAAAACCCAAAGTCAAAGACCTGGAAGCGATCCCAGAAGATATTACCTCTGCCAGAGGGTTCTGGCGAAATAATGTCACCCGCATTCTGCTGGTTGTCATTTTTACCAACCTTGGCTCCACCATCGGCACAGTGGTTGCGGTTCCCCTGATCCTCAAACTCTTCAAATAGACCAGCGGACAGTTACAGTTTCCAATTGCTTTTTTCCAGGGTTTCAAGTTAGAATTCAGGTATCTGAAAAACCCTCTGAACGCTTTCTGCGGAGACTGCCATGGATATTTATGTTGCCCGACAACCCGTATTCACAGTGGATAAAACCATTTTCGGGTATGAATTACTCTTTCGCCAGGGCCTTGAAAACGCTTTTCCGGACATTGACGGAGACACGGCCACATCCAATGTTCTGTCCAATACCTTTTTCACATTTGAAATCAAAGAGATCCTCGGAGATAAGCCCGGGCTGGTCAATTTCACCCGGCAGTTGATTTTGCAGAGCGCCCCCCTGCTCTTTTCAAGGGAACACATTATTATTGAAATCCTTGAAAACATTGAACCTGAGCCGGACGTTATTATGGCTATGGCAGCTTTTAAAGAAAAAGGATTTACCATTGCTCTGGATGATTTTGTCTTTGATGAAAAGTTTGAGCCCATGCTTGATTTGAGTGCCATGATCAAATTCGATTTGATTGCCACCCCGCTGGAAACACTGACTCCGGTTATCAAGGAGATTCAAAAAAAAAGGCCCCATATCGTGCTGCTGGCTGAAAAAGTGGAGACCTATGAAGAATTCAAGCTTGCCCAGAAAATGGGATTCACTCTGTTCCAGGGGTATTTTTTCGCCAAACCTGAAATCCTGACGAAAAAAGAATTGTCCGACAACCAGGCCACACGCCTCCGGCTGATCAGCGAAATGGGGCACCCGGAACTGGATATGGAAACGGTAGAGTCATTGATTAAAAAAGATGTCTCTGTCTCGTTCAAACTTCTCAAATTTATCAACTCAGCCTATTTCAACCGCCCGTCCCCCATCAACACGGTAAAGGATGCTATTACCTATTTAGGGATTGAAGAGCTGAGAAAATTCATCCATATCATCACTGTTGCCGACCTGAATGATACCAAACCAAATGAACTGGTCCGTTCATCTCTGATCCGGGCACGGATGTGTGAACTCTGCGGAACTGTCATGAAGACCGGGTTTGCCACAGAAGAACTCTTTACGCTTGGGCTTTTTTCACACATGGATGCCATGCTCGATCTGCCCATCGAAGCGATTGTTGGCTCTGTGGCGTTTTCAGAAAACATCAAAAATGCCATGAGAGGGCATGACAAGGACTTTAACAAGATTCTCTCCATTGTGGCCAGTTTTGAGCAGGGAGACTGGCAGAACCGTTTCTACCATATCATGGCCGGGCTGCCGATTGAACGAAAACTGCCGGCCTTCTACCTCGATGCCATAAAGATGGTCAATTCATTTTTCACGGCACTGCCGTGATCTTATTTCCGGGTATATTCAACCAGGGCGTGAAATGCCGTGGTCAGTCTTTCCAGGGATTCATTCAAATGTGCCGCCTTTTTATCTTTTCCCAGGGTTTCAAGCGTAAATGCGGCATTTGAAAGGGCGTCCGCAGTCAGATTGGCAGCCCCTCCTTTAATTGCATGGGTCTCTGTAACAATGGTATCAAAATCTGCTGTATCAATTGCCGTGCGGATCTTACCCAGTTGACCGTCCACCACTTCAAGAAACTCGGCCAGTACCTGGTCAAGAAATTCGGAATCATTGTCAAATTCCGCCAGTGCCCGGGCCATATCCATTGGCAGTGCGTCAATATCAGGCGCCATATCTTTTAAAGTGTTTTTGTCTGATGAATGACTGCTTTGCTCAAGGATGGCATCTGTCCATTTTTCCACCATGCCAAGGAGGGTTTCACGCTTTAGCGGCTTGGTCAGATAATCATCCATCTTCGCGTTGAGGCATTTTTCCCTGTAGCCTTTCATGGCATGGGCAGTGGTGGCGATGATCGGGGTGTATACGGGTTTTTCAAGTCCTTTGGACATCCTGGTTTCAATCTGACGGATTTGACGGGTGGCTTCATACCCGTCCATCACCGGCATCTGGACATCCATCAATATCAGGTCGAACCGCTTTTTTTTAAACTGCTCAACAGCCTTGGCACCATTTTCAGCCAGATCCACATCATAGCCGGCACGGTTCAAGTGACGGACCGCGATCTGCTGGTTGGTGGGATAATCCTCAACCACCAGGATATTGACCGGTTTGATTTTCAGATCATTTAGATAGTGCTTGGTGATCAGCAGCGGTTCCTGGCCTGAAGACATGTTTCCGCTTTCAAGGACTGCTGCCAGGGTCATCTGAAGCTGTGTCTTGCGGATGGGTCTGGAAAGATAACCGTTAATTCCAATGCTTCTGCACCGGGTTGCATCACCGGCCTGGCCGGCAGCCGTGATGATAACAATGGGAATATCCCTGAATGGTTCAACCTGCCGAAGCTGGCTGGCAAGCTCAAACCCTCCGCTGCCGGGTCGACCGGCATCTATAAGCAGAATATCAACCGGGTTTTCAACAACAAGGGTGCGCAGCTGGTCTGCATGTTGTTCAAGGCCATGGGCAGTGACCGCATGACACCCCATGGCTTTCAGATATGCGAGTATAATCTGACGCTGCCGCTGATCTTTTTCAATCACCCCCACACGGATATCGGTCAGGTCGGTTAATCCCCTCTTTTTCAAAGAAGGCGCTTGTTTTTTGTATTTAGACACTATGGTAAACCAGAAACAGGTCCCTGTTCCCGGCTCACTTTCAAGGCCGATCTCGCCGCCCATCATTTCCACGAGCTGCTTGGAAATAGTGGTTCCCAGACCGGTACCGCCATATTTCCGGGTGGTGGACCCATCTGCCTGTGAAAAACTCTCAAACACCAGTTGCTGTTTTTCTATGGGAATGCCGATGCCGGTATCTTTCACCTCAAACCGGATGGTACACTTTTCTGGTGCCTGATCGACCAGGCGGCCGCTGATGTAAATTTCACCCTGGCTGGTGAATTTCAAGGCATTGCCGACAAGGTTGGTAAACACCTGACGGAGCCGGCCAGGATCCCCGATGAGCGTTGCAGGGATTTTGGGATCTAAAAAACATATAAAATCAAGTTCCTTTTTTTTGGCCTGAATGGATACAGCTCCCGCAAAATCCTCAAACATATTCCACAAATCAAATGGAATCTGCTCCACTTCCATTTTGCCGGCCTCAATCTTTGAAAAATCAAGAATGGCATTGATAACACTAAGCAGAGCATCGGCTTCGTCACTGATAATATGCAAAAGGCTTTTCTGATTTTCATCAAGCCGGCTTTCCATGAGCAGTTCTGTCATACCGATGACACCATTCAGCGGTGTCCGGATTTCATGGCTCATGTTGGCGATAAACTGTGATTTGGCCACATTGGCTTCCTGGGCAGCCCTGGCCAGTTCATTGGCACGCTGGGTTTCCAGCACCAGATCGGCCTCTGCTTTTTTCTGCTCTGTGATGTCCACGAAACTTTCAAGCAGATATGGACGGCCTTTCATAAATATCCGTGAAACCGTCTTGAGGATGGGAATTTTCTGCTTGTGGACATTGAGCATGAATCTTTCAGCATTGTCCACGCTCTTACCATGGTCGGTTACCGGACAATTTCCCTCTTCCTTTGGGCAGAGGTAATTGTTGCAGACATTGCCGACGATTTCTTCTGCCGGTCTGTCAAACATTCTGGCAGCAGCAGGATTCACCTGTTTTATTTCGTGGGTATCCGCATCAATAAGCACAATCCCGGACTGCAGCTGTTCAATAATGGTTTTGGTGGTATTGGAGGCCTCTTCAGCCCGTTCCATGGCCTTGTGAAGTTCTTTTTGAAATAGAATCCGGTCGGTGATGTCGGTAATTACGGCAAATGAACTCTGGAATGTTCCGGTCTCATCAAATACAGATGTGGCATCCACCCGGGTATACACCAATTGCTTGTTTTTCTTCTGAAAAACCAGCTCATACTGGTGATCCTTGCTAGTGAGCCGGTTTTCAAATTCAATCTGGTAGACCTTTTCAGACTGGGGATCAATAAAATCAGACACCAGCCGGCCGATCATCTCCTCTTTGGCAAACCCGAGCATGCTGCATAGGGCCTGGTTCACCTCAACAGTCCGCTCCTGGTCATCCATCTGCCAGTAGCCTGCAGTTGTGGTTTCAACCAGACGCCGGTATTTCTTTTCCCTGGCATAAAGGGTATCCAGGATCTGGCGGCGTTCAATGGCAAAGCCGACCTGGCTGGAAATCGAAATCAGCACCTGAAAATCATCCTCAGTAAACGCTTTGGGATCGTTTTCACTATAGGCGATCATGACGCCGATCACACGATCCTGGCTGGCCAGGGGGATTCCCAGCCAGGCCTCGGGAACCGGGCCGTATTTTTGTGCGTTCCAGTTCCCCTCTATCAACTCGCCCCTGTTCAGCAGAAGGGGACGGCTTTCCTTGAGTATCTTCCCGGAAAAGGTATGATCCATTGAAAGGCGATTAACATCTTTGAGAGGCCGGGAACCCATCCCCACCCTGAACTGGATGATAATTTCAGATGTATTATGATCAATGATACCGATATAAAAATGATCCATCCGGATAATATCATTGAGATGTTTGTAGATAATGGGATAAAGCTCTTCCAGATTCCGGGTGGTATTGATGGCCGTGGAAATGGAAAAAAGTGCCGCATTGATGGTTTTGACATGCTGTTTCTGTGCGATTTCAGCCTTCATTTCCACAGCCCGGGATGAAATCATTTTTTCCAGGCCGGCCCGGTTGATGGCCAGGTCCTCTTCCAGGTCACGAATTCTGGTTCTATCCTTAAATATCCAGAAAAACCCCTTAACCCGTTCCCGGGAGGACCAGACCGGACAGATGGCCATTTCTCCGTTACACAGCGTACCGTCCCGGGCAGCCAGTTCATAAGAAAACCCTTTAACTGGTTTTCCGGTTTTTATCATTTCCTTAAGGCATTTTTCTATTTCTCCGGCCTGGGTCTCATTCATTATGGCTGCGAAATTCTGACCGCGAATCTCTTCTGCCGAATAACCGGTGACCGATGAAAACGCCGGGTTGACAAAAAGAAAACACCCCTCTATATCGGTCCGGCAGCAGCCGTCACCCATATAGGAAAGCAGGAATACGACATCATCTTCAGCGAGCTGTGGAACACCCAGACCCTCTGTTAAATCCGGCATCTATGCTCTCTCCGGAATGAGTGCACCCGACCCGGCACCGGCAACTAATGCCTGAGCATATTTCTGTATGCAGGCAGGGAAAAGGGCCCATTCCAGTTCCAGGCCTTTTCGTTTGACATCGTCAAGGGTGTCGTCATCATCAATGGCAAAGGCCTTTTGTCCGATAATGGGGCCGGTATCTTCGCCATAATCAATAAAATGAACCGTACAGCCGCCGATTCTGCACCCGTACCGAAACGTGTCGCCATACCCGTCTGTTCCCGGAAATGCCGGCAGCAGCGCCGGATGGATATTCATAATCCTATATTGCCCTGGGGTTGTATTCATCCTGTCAATAAAGTAAGGGGTCATCACCCGCATGAACCCTGCCAGTACCAGAAGGTCGATGTCATAATCGAGGATGATATCCAGGAGCTGTTTCTCAGCCACTGCACGGCTTTTTAAAAAAAAGGCGGTTTTCTCCGATAAAGCTGAACCGCCAACCAGTTTCTGTTTTGCGAAAATGTCATCAAGGTTAAAATCGTCTGGAAGAACCTCGTCAGACCCGTTCTGCCTGCAGGATGAAATAATGGATGCATAATCCACAACAAAGGTATCGATCCCGGCCTTTCGGGCCCTTTTTAAACCTTTGGCATCCGGATTGTCCGACCCGGTAAAGGCGATGGTCGCATCGATCTGGTTTTTGGCGCAGGCGTCAATAATGGCCTGAAGATTTGTCCCACCGCCGGATATCATGGTGCCGATATTGATTTTGTCTGCCATATAGCCTCCTTTACTGATTTCCATACCCGTTCTGCTCGCTGCAATCCGGGCATTCCCAGGTAATGCCGTTACAGGTCATTCCCCACTGGTTTTCGTACATGCATTCCTGGCAGATGGAAAAACCGCACCTGCAGTTCCAGCAAAACATGAATTGGTGTCCGCAGCAGTGGCACTGCCTGCTTTTTTTCTGCCGTCGTCTTTCTTTCCGGTTCATGATACACTTCCTGATATGTGAATATACTTCTCCTTTGCACAAAAAGATAGTATATATGCCTTGAATAAAAATTCAATCTTAGAAAAGGTCAGATCATGACAGATCCTGAAAAAACAGGGGAAAAAAAACTCTTTCTCATTGACGGCAGCGCATTTCTCTACCGGGCATACCATGCCATCCGAAATCTTAAAACCGCCAAAGGCCATCCCACCAATGCAACCTTTGGTTTTGCAAGAATTCTTTTAAAACTGCTTAAGGATAATGCACCGGAATACGCAGCTGTACTCTTTGATGTCAAAGGCCCCACATTCCGGCATGAGCTTTACGACGAATACAAGGCGAACCGTCCCCCCATGCCCGAGGACCTGGCTGTTCAGATCCCGGATATCAAACGGATGATAACGGCATTCAATATTCCCATAGTTGAAAAACCCGGTTTTGAAGCCGACGACCTGGTGGGCACCTATGCCCGGCTGGCTCAGGAACAGGGCTTTAAGGTGGTCATGGTCACAGGAGACAAGGATTTCATCCAGCTGGTGACAGATGACTGCATCCTCTGGGATCCTATGAAGGACCTCATTACTGATGTTTCTGCTGTAAAGGAAAAAATGGGCATCACACCGGTCCAGTTCATAGATATCCTCGGCCTTGCCGGGGATACGTCAGACAATATCCCCGGTGTTGCCGGCGTGGGTCAGAAAACAGCACTGAAACTGATCCAGGAATTCGGATCTATTGACAACCTTTACCAGAACCTTGACCAGGTGGTGAAAAAGAAAAAACTGCACGAAAATCTCACCAGCGCCAAAGAGATCGTGTTGTTAAGCCGGAAACTGGCTACCATTGATACCGGTGTTGTCGTGGCAAGGCCCGTGGATGATTTCAAACTGCCTGAAATGGATACCAAAGCCGCTTTTGATCTCTTTCAGGAGCTTGAATTCAAGGCACTTGCAACAGAATTTGCACAGAATGCAGACCGGTCGGAAAAGCTATACAAACTGGTGTCAAACCTTAAAGAAGTGGAAAAACTGGCGCATGTGCTTGAAAACAAAGGGTTATTTGCCCTGGACACAGAAACCACATCCAAGAACCCGGTTCAGGCGGATCTGGTGGGGCTTTCCTTTTCCTACGCAAAAAACCAGGCCTTTTATATCCCTGTGGCCCACACCTTTCCGGACGACACCCCGCAGCCAGATATGGCTGAGGTGCTTGACATCCTTCGGCCTGTTCTGGAGAACCCGGACATCAAAAAGGTAGGGCAGAATATCAAATATGACTATATTGTGCTCAAGCGGGCCGGCATCACCCTTCAAGGGATCGCATTTGATACCATGATCGCCTCCTATCTGCTCAATCCGGCTGTCCGGGGACACAGCCTTGACCGGATCGCCATGACCCTTTTCGGTTACAAAACCATTGCGTATGAAGATATCACGGGAAAAGGAAAGAACCAGATCACCTTTGACCAGGTCCCCATACCCCAGGCGGTTGACTATGCAGCAGAAGATGCAGACCTGACCTTTATGGCTTTTGAAGAACTCAAGCGCCAGATCAGCGAACAGGGCCTTGATAGTCTGCTGACACAAATTGAAATCCCCCTGATCCGTGTGCTCGCGGAAATGGAAATGAACGGTATCCGGGTAGATAAAAACACCTTGAAGCATCTGTCGAATATATTTGAAATGGAACTTACCAGTCTTGAAAAGAAAATCTACGATCTGGCCGGTGAATCCTTCAACATCAATTCTTCCCAGCAGCTCGGGGAAATCTTATTTGAAAAACTGAAACTGAAAACCATAAAAAAAACCAAAAAAAAGACCGGGTATTCCACAGACGTGGAAGTGCTCACCAAGCTATCCGAAGAACACGAACTGCCTGAAAAACTGCTTCGATACCGGACACTTGGAAAGCTCAAATCCACCTATGTGGATGCGTTGTCGCAATTAATCAACCCAGAGACCGGGCGGATTCACACCTCATTCAACCAGACCATCACTGTAACCGGCCGGCTGAGCTCTTCCAGCCCGAACCTTCAGAACATCCCTATCAGAAAGGAAGAGGGCCGGAAGATACGTAAGGCATTTGTTCCTGAGGCAGGCCATATCCTCATATCTGCCGATTATTCCCAGATCGAACTGCGCCTGCTGGCCCACTGTGCCGAAGACCAGATCCTTATTGACGCATTCAAAAACGACGAAGATATTCATGAACGCACAGCCCTTGAAGTCTTTCAGGTTCTGCCCGAATTTGTCACCCCGGATTTAAGAAGCCAGGCAAAAGCAATCAATTTCGGCATTGTATACGGTATGAGCGGATTCAGGCTGGCCAACGAACTGAACATCAGCCGCAAAATGGCCAATGCCTATATTGACAACTATTTCAAGCGGTACAGCGGGGTGAAGCGATTTATTGATCAGACCATTGAATCCACTAAAAAGACCGGGGTTGTGGAAACCATTTTCGGCCGCAAAAGACGGCTTGACGACATCAATTCCAGCAACGCCAATATCCGGCATTTTGCCCAGCGCGCCGCTGTCAACACGCCCATCCAGGGCAGTGCCGCCGACCTGATAAAGCTGGCCATGATCCAGATGGATGAGGCATTGAGTAAAAATGGCATGGCCGCAAAGATGCTTTTGAGTGTTCATGATGAAATAATTTTTGAATGCCCGGCTGAGGAAGCTCAGCGCCTGTTGGACCTGGCCAGAATGGTTATGGAG
>CAZLNA010000014.1:0-14343 GCA_964560485.1 uncultured Desulfobacula sp.
TCATAAAGGAGAACGTGATCCACTCCTTTCTCGGCCAGAAAGAACGCTGTATTGGCGCCTACATTACCGCTGCCGACGATTCCGATCATATAAGCCTCCTTGGTTTAGGGTTGCATGAATTGCTTTTTGGAAGATAAAAGAAGAGTAACTATCCTTGTTCTATATGTCAACACTGCGGATGTATCCGGGTTTTAAATCAAACCGGTTCCCCTTCTGGCGGGTCACCGCATGAAACCGTTGAAAATCACCTTTTCAACCAGCCGGTAAAGGTCATCGCAGGATTCAACCTCCCCCTGGCTGATCAAATCAAAGACCCCCCTGAACAACCCTACTGAAACAGCAGTCAAATTGTCCTCAGCCTCATCTGCAAAAATTTCTTCTGCCACCGCTTTCCGGATCATGGAGCGGATAAATTCATCCCGAAGTGTTTTCTGCTGAACAAGGCGTGACAGAATGTCAGGGGAGAGCGTCATGGTCTGCATGAGCTGTTCACATTTTCGATAAATGCCGAACCGTTCGATATTTTCCGTCTGATAGTCCCAGAAGGTCCGCATGGTCCGCTTGAGCTGGATCATTACAGGCGCATCCCTGGGTACCTGGCGCAGCCGTTCCATGACCTCTTCCATCTGACAGATAACCAGAATGGCAAAAATCTCGTTTTTGCTCTTGAAGTGCTTGTATATCGTACCTTTTCCCACACCAGCGGTTCCGGCAATCATGTCCATGGAGACAGACTCGACACCGTGAGTACTGAACAGGTCGAATGCAGCAGTAATAATTTTTTCTTCTCTTACACTGAATGCGGGTGTTTCCCGGCGAATATGTTTCATTGAAAGCCCTCTTCATATAGGCGTGACTGCCGGTCACAAAATAGTGAGGTTTCATGCCGATGTCAAGCAAAAACCCAGCCTGTTTTTTTTTACTATTTGATACAATTTTTTGTTTGCGCATATATTAATTAATGATTATACTCTTTGTGTTCAAATCCAGGACATTTTTAATGCACTGATTATATTAAATATTTATCGCAGAGAGGCCCCGAATGGAATCCCGGGAAGATCAAGACAGGACATTTGTTTCCTTAATTAAAAAAATTGTGTTTAGAATTTTACCCTTTTTTGTCGTAATTGTTTTGATACTGGCGGTCATGATTCCGCTCAACGCAAGGATCGATTCCAAAAAAGACGCATTAAAAGAACAGCAGGCCAAAGGGTCCCGGGAACAGAAAGCATTGACCAATGTGGTCACCATGGAAATCAAGCCGGACCTGATCACCGAAAAAATCAGCCTGCCCGGTTCAGCAAAGCCCTGGGTGGAACTGGAAGTGGTTTCAGAAGTTGCGGGGAAAATCACCCGGAAGACCGCTGCTGAAGGACAGCAGGTACAAAAGGGGGATGTCCTGGCCATTATTGACACCTCAGATTATCAGAATGCGGTTGACAGTGCACTGGCGTCATGGGAAACAGCGCTTGCCACTGAAAAACGCCTCAAAGCCCTGGTGAAAAAGAACTTTGTCACCCAGTCCCAGCTTGATGATGCTGTGGCCCGGGTGAAGACAACAAAAGCAGCTCTGGACAACGCACGCCTCAACCTTAAGCGGTGTCGGATCGTTTCTCCCATGAACGGTGTGGTGGACCGGGTTCACATTGAAAACGGCTCTTACCTCAATGTGGGAGACCCGGTTGCGAAAATCCTTCAGATCGACCGGCTGAAAATCGTGGTGGGCATCCCTGAATCAGACGTGGATGCGGTCAGAAAACTGAAAACATTCAGTGTGACCATTGATGCGCTGGGCGGAAAAACCTACACCGGTCATTTTCACTACCTTTATAAAACATCAGATTCATTTGCCAGGCTCTATAACCTTGAAATCCGGGTGAACAACCCGGATCAGCAGATCCTGCCGGACATGTTCGCAAGAGTGAAAATCATTAAAAACCAGGATTCACAGGGGCTTGCCGTTCCCATGTATTCTCTTGTCAGTTACAATGAAGCGGTCGGGGTCTATGTTGAAAACGGCGGCATTGTCAGGTTCCAGCCTGTGCTGCCCGGATTCATGGATGGTTGGAAAATCCAGATCAAGGACGGGCTGATGCCCAACCAGAACGTGGTGGTGGTGGGACACCGCCTTATTGAAGACGGGGAAAAGGTCAATGTCACCCGGACCATTTCAGACATTAAGGAACTGAACAGATGATTATCTCTGATGCGGCCATCAAGAACCGGACCAGCGTCCTGATTCTTGCTCTGATTATCATCGGTATGGGCCTTTATTCCTACAATGTTCTTCCACGGGAGAACGAACCCGATATCACGATTCCCTTTGTCTTTGTCCAGACCGAATACAGGGGGGTCTCTGCAACAGACATTGAAACGTCCATCACACTCAAGATTGAAAAAAAACTCAAAGGCCTGGACCGGGTAAAAAATATTTCATCTGTTTCAGCCCAGGGTCTCTCCCAGATCAGCATTGAGTTCCTGCCAGGCACGGATATTGATGATGTACTCACCAAAGTCAAGGACAAGGTGGACGAAGCAAAGAACGATCTTCCCACCGATCTTGAGAACGATCCGTCTGTTTTTGAGGTCAATATCTCGGAAATGCCCATTGTGGTCTATTCGCTTGCCGGACCGGCCGGCCCGAAAATACTGAAAAAGATAGCAGACGATCTCAAGGATGAAATTGAAGCGGTTCCAGGAGTTCTGGAAGTCGAGGTCACCGGTGGCCGAGAAAGAGAAATCCGCATTGAAGTGGACCCGGACAAACTGGCCTACTACCGGATTCCCATCACATCGCTGCAGGATTCCATTTCCAGCGAGAACCAGAACACCTCGGGCGGCGCCATCACCCTTGGTGACGGGCGCTATCAGCTCAAAGTCCCGGGTGAATTTGAAACCCCGGAAGAAATCCTTGCCCTGGTGGTTGCCACCCATGAAGGCCGCCCCATTTATTTAAAGGATGTGGCCACGGTGATCGACGGCATCAAGGAAGCCACGTCCATCTCCCGGCTCAATGGTGTGGATTCCATCAACATTTCGGTGAAAAAACGGGTGGGCGAAAACATTATCTTTATTGCGGAAAAAGTGGATGAAATCGTTAACCGGGCCAGAGCGACCTTTCCAAAAAACACCACCATCACCAAACTGATGAACAAGGCCAAAGACATCAAAATGATGGTGGCTGACCTTGAAAACAATATTATCTCCGGCCTGCTCCTGGTGGTGATCGTCCTCTTCGTTGCCCTGGGTATCCGAAACGCTATCCTTGTGGGGCTGGCTATCCCGCTGTCCATGTTCATCTCTTTCACCATCCTTCATGCCATGGGCATCACCCTCAATGTGGTGGTTCTCTTTTCCCTGACCCTGGCTCTGGGAATGATGGTGGACAATGCCATCGTGATCATTGAAAATATTTTCAGGTATATGCAGCAGGGCGTGCCCAAGATTGAGGCGGCCATGAAAGCCACAGGTGAAGTGGCCTGGCCGGTGATCGGGTCTACCATCACCACCCTGGCAGCATTTTTCCCCATGATTTCCTGGCCCGGCATCATGGGAGAATTCATGAAATATCTGCCCATCACCTTGATCATCACACTTTCGTCTTCTCTGTTTGTCGCCATGGTGGTGAATCCGGCACTCTCTGTCTTTGTCATGAAATCAGGGCCTGCCGGGGGCAAAACCCTTACCGCAGCTCAGCTGGCGGCACAGGGGGAAAATCCAGTGGAAATCAAAGGCATCTTCCTGAAAACCTATGCCCGCTTGCTCAACATGGCCCTCAAGCACAAGTTCACCGTCCTGGTGGCAGCCTTTGGTGTTCTGGTCCTGCTTTTCCAGATCTGGATGCTTCGGGTGGGGGTTGAAAAACCAGTGGAGCTCTTTCCGCCGCTCGATCCGGGCAGTGCCTATATCAACATTGACCCGCCTGAAGGTGCGGATCTCGACTATATTGACCGGACCATCAAGGAGATCGAAACCGCCATCACCGGGCACCCGCCCGGCACGGATTATAGAACTGCGCTCGCGCCTCAGCCCCATGAAACCGCCAAAGGGGAAAAATTCATGGCCCCGGGCAATATCAACAATATTGAACACATATACACCAAGGCGGTCCAGAATGCCGGCAGCGGGGTGTTTGAAAACAACCTGCCCAACCATATCGGCATCCAGTTCCTCGGGTTTGAAGACCGGCGCAGCCCGACCAAAGATGATCTTGATGAACTCAGAAAACGGGTTAAATCCATTGCCGGGGTCAGCATCACTGTGGACCAGCAGCAGGAGGGCCCGCCCACAGGGCCGCCCATCAACATTGAAATTTCCGGCCCGAGTTTTACCGTTTTGAGCCGGCTGGCAGAAGAAATCCGGAAAGCTGTGGAAACCATTCCCCATGTCAAAGATGTCAGAGATGACTACCAGGGCGGCTTCCCCAGTGTACAGGTCAAAATCGACCGCCAGAAAACGGCCCTGTTCGGCATGACCACCTCAGCCATTGGCAACGCCTTGAAAACTGCATATAACGGCCTGGATGTCTCCACCTATTACGAAGGCGATGATGATTACGACATCACTGTTACCCTTTCCAAGTCAGACCGGAGAGTGGCGGATGTCCTGCAAAAATTGATGATCCCGGCCCCCAACGGCCAGATCGTACCGCTGACCACCCTTGCAAAGATTGAATACAAAGGCACTCTCGGGGATATCATTCGGAAAAACCACAGCCGGACCGTCACGGTCAAGGCGAATGTGGATGATACCAAAACCACCGGTACTGTCGCACGGACCAAGGCGGAAGAACTGCTCAAAGCGCTGGACATCCCCCCGGGATATCTGGTCAAGTTCACCGGTGAAAACGAAGATCAGAAAGAATCTGAAGAATTTTTGTCCAGAGCTTTTGTTATTGCGCTTTTTCTTATCTTCCTGATCCTGGTGACCCTTTTCAACTCCGTGGTCCAGCCGACCATTATCCTGACCTCTGTGGTACTTTCTCTGGGCGGCGCCTTCTGGGGCCTGACCGTTATTAAATCACCGTTCGGTATCATCATGACCGGAGTGGGCGTGATTTCACTTGCCGGTGTGGTGGTGAACAACGCCATTGTTCTCATCGACTATACCAACAAGCTCAGGGCCGGTGGTATGCGGCTGCACGATGCTGTGGTCTCTGCCGGAGCCACCCGTCTGAGGCCGGTTCTGCTTACGGCTGTGACCACCATCCTCGGACTGCTGCCCATGGTCACGGGGGTGAGTTATGATTTCCATGTGATGGCCCTGTCCACTGCATCGGAGTCGAGCCAGTGGTGGCGTTCCATGGCTGCTGTGGTCATTTTCGGCCTCGCCATTTCCACGGTTCTGACCCTTGTGGTGGTCCCTACGCTCTATGTGCTCATTGAAGATATTAAAACATTGACATCCCGATTGGCAGAAAGGATCAAAGGGATTTTTGTTAAACCGGCTGCCACAGGCGTTTAGCCTTGTTGCAGCGGTTTAGTGGACAGAAACCAGGTCAAACAATACATATCCGATCGCGACCTTGATGGCAATCCGGACCGGAATCTGGCGTTTGTCAGCAGAGACCCATACCTTGACCCCGGGATTTTTGCTTCTTTCAAACACACCTGAAAAATGCGTGAGCGACGGCAGGACAAGGTAGGTGTCATAGGTGCCGGAGGCAATGGTGAGCGATTCTTTCTTAAGAATCTCCCCTTTCTGGATAAAACATTTTTTTCCATCAGACACAGGAAAAAAAAGCGCATTCTGATTTTTCAGATCAAGGGTGCGCAGTTTGTAAAAAGACGCCAGGGGATCAAATGTCTGATCCGGAACTGCAATGGACGGCCGTTTTCCGCCATGGTTGGCATAGGTGGCAGTCCGTTTCTCCCAGTCAAACCAGACCACCACTTTTTTATCTGCCCGCCCGGTCTGGGTTTTCTTGTACAGCACTGACCGGGAGAAATCCGCATCAGTGAAACTTTCCAGCCTGTCACGGATCTTGTAAATAATATCCACAAACCGGTTTGACCGGGCCGTAAGTTCAAAATGCCAGGTCTTTTCCCCTTTCACCACCCGGTGATCCAGGACCCTGAAACAGGCGGTCCCTGCCGGTACATTTTCCCAGGAAATAGTGTACTCGATCTGCTCTCCCACCTTAAAGGGAAGGCTGGCAGGCCTGGCAGCGGCTGCCGACCCGAAAAAAACGGCTGAAAGGACTGCGATCCAGAAGAGCGCAGCCCGGATCAGAATTCTAGTGCATGGCCTCGGCAATGGATACGGTCCTGTCGCCGAGCATATTGGTATAGCTGGCCATTTCATTGTCATACCAGCCGTAAATCACGGTCTGGGTGACCTGAATGCTGGTGACATGGTCTTTGATGGTATCCAGGACTCCCTGGTCAATCCCCCTGACATGTTCGAGATTGATATTGATGGCCCCGGTTCTGGCATGGGTTTCATGCCCTTCAATCACTGCAGCCGCCCGCAGCGTGCCGATGATGTCTGAAGAGACATTTTGTTTGTCTGAATAGACCAGGTAGCCGTTGACATTGTTTTTGGCTGCCTCAGCATAGATGGAATTGACCAGATCCCTCCTGATCGGTTTTTTGTTGAGTTCTTCCTGGAAATTCATCACCAGGATGATCAATGACCCTGTGGCTGTCGGAATACGGACCGATTCTGCAATGAATCCGACTGTGGCCATCTCCGGTATCACCAGCTGAAGCGCCTTGGCTGCGCCGGTGGTGGTCAGGATGATATTGTTCATGATCGACCGGTTTTTCCGAAGATCCTTTGCCTTGGTCTTGGGTAGGCGGTCAAGTACCTGCTGGGAGCCTGTGGCTGCGTGAACCGTTGCCATGGATGCGGACAGGATGCGTTCGATACCGAAATAATCAATCAGCGGCTTGATCATATGGGAAAGGCAGGTGGTGGTACACGAAGCATTGGAAATCAGCTGGTGGCGGACCGGGTCATAATCCTGGTCATTGATGCCCATGACCGTTGTTACGGCATCTTCAGGCATGGCTGCCCCGTCTTTGAGTTTGAACGGTGCCGATGCAATCACTTTTTGCGCACCCGCCTCAATATGGCCCCGGATCGCACCGCCAGGGGCATCCCCGCTCTGGTTGGGGTCGAGAAACCGGCCGGTGGTATCCACGACCAGATCAACCCCGTTGGCGCCCCATTCAATATCTTTGGGGTCCCTGTGGCTTCTCAGAATTTTTACCTTCACCCCGTTCACGCTTAAGGTCCCGTTGGCTTCATTCACATCCGAAATTACTGAGGTGGCCTGGTAGCCGTTCAAAAAAGCTTCCAGGCGGCCATAGGTTGTATCCCGCTCAATATAATGGACGATATCAGAAAAGGATTTTCCCACGTCCCGGCCCACATTGATCACCAGGGTGTCGAAATATTTCCGGCCTGCATGATGCCACAAAGAAAGTTTTCCGATCCTTCCCAGTCCGTTGATTCCAAGTATCTTAGACATTGTCTACCTCATTTTTTTACTGTTGTGTTCAATTTATTTGAATTGCACCATTATATACTGAGCCCTTCTGGCCGTGAATGCTTATAAAATCGCCTGTTCCAAGCGTCACGCCATTGAGCATACACTCTTTATCCTGCTCATTGCAAACAAGATTTTCACACCCCACCACACAGGTTTTACCCAGATTATAGGTCACGACGGCTGCATGGGAGGTCAGTCCGCCCCGGGCGGTTAATATACCGTCCGAGGCATCGATTTCCAGGATATCATCCGGCACGGTATCATTCCGCAGCAGGATCAGTTTGTCATCAGGGCTGTGCTTGCGAAGAGTGTCAATCTCTTCGAGCGTAAAGACAATCCGGCCGCTCATGGCACCGCCGCTCACACCGATACCCTGGCCCAGATAGGCCTGGGCCAGCACCTCCGGGTCCACATCAAAATCGACAATCTTTTTACGGTCCCTTAATGACATGTCCCTGGCCTGCAGGATATACAGATCATCACTTTGCTCTCCTTCAAAAGTGAACTCAATTTCCTGGGGGTTCCAGCCTTCATCGTAAACCAGCAGGTGAACCACCCGTTTGAGCTGGTCGTAAATCCTTGGAAAGCTTTTTTCCAGGCTGACCTTTGAATCCCTGGCTTCAAGCTCACGCTGCATTTCTGAAATCGGCAGGGTTTTCACCAGCCCGGAGACCACATCTTCACCCTGGTTGCCAATGGTAAAATCGCCCCAGAGCCGTACCGTATCCCCCGGCAGTCTGGGGCTGTGGCTGAAAACCACGCCTGATCCGGACTGACGGGAAATATTGCCGAAAACCATGGACTGGACGGTCACAGCAGTTCCCCAGTCTTCTGAAATTCCCATGATCCGCCGGTAATCCTTGCCCCGTTTGGATTCCCATGAGGAAAAAACCTTGTCAATGGCCAGGTACAACTGCTCAATGGGATTTTCAATCAGCGACACCCCGGAATCGAGCAGAAGCTGCTTGTATGCCATGGCCACCTTTTTCATCTGTTCCCCTGAAAAATACCGCTTGAATTCAATGCCGGCCTCAATTTTCTGCTGGTTGATGATAAAATCAAAATCATCCCGCTTAATGTCGAATGCCATGCCGTATCCCTGGATAAACCGTCGGTAGGAGTCCCAGGCAAACCAGGGGTTTTTGTTTTTAAGCGCCATGCTCTCGGCAATCATTTCATTGAGCCCCACGTTTAAAAACGAATCCAGCATGCCGGGCTGGGATATGGAGGAGCCGGACCGGACAGACAGCAGCAGGGGGTTGTCCGGATTGCCGAATTGGCAGCCCACCCGTTTTTCAAGGCTTTGGAGCATCTTGTTTATATATTTTTTAAAATTCCGGTTGGCTGGCTTGTATGTATTGATGATCTCCCTGCACTTAAATACCTCAGTGGTGATAATAAAGCCTTCCGGCACCTCAATCCCGGCTTTTTTCAACTTGATCAGGTTCAGGCCCTTGTTGCCCAGGAAAATGATGTTGTTGCTGATGGGATCAAAGCTGCCCACCTCAATGGCGGAATACCGGGGGTCATAATTCAGCAGGCGGCTCAAATGGATCTGGGAGAGCATCTCAGACTGCTGGAACAGGGTGCTCAAAATCCGCTTGAGAAAGACATCCAGTTGCTGAAGACCGATGGAGGTGGCAATCCGGTCCATGAAAAAAATTTCCGCCACCCGCTGGTCAAAGTTGCGGTCATGGCTGCGGCTGGCTTTAGGACGAAATTTTTCAAGGATCTGACCTTTTCCCAGGCGTGATTCAATATGAAAAAGGTTGTTTGAGTGAATTGTGTTGAAATGGTCGTTGACAATATCTGCCACAGCCCGGGTAAACCCCTTGAAAATATCAAGGTACTGGGTAAAGGTGCAGGTGCGGATTTCAACAGAGTACTTCAAAAAATCCATCTGAACGTCGAGCTGGTTGGAATAAATTCCGTCAAGAATCAGGGCGTCCCTGAACAGATCAAGGATGGTGTAGATCTGCTTGAAGGTGGTTTTGGTGATAACCTGAAGGTCAATGGCGTTCACCAGTTCCTCAAAGAGCACGTTCAGGATGTTCTCAATCCTCAGCGTCAGCCCCAGGGCATCAAACTTGGTTTCATTATAGGAGCCGTACATGGACGGAATGTCGACTGCAAAATGGCGTTTATGATAGATAGCCTCATTTGCTTTATAGACTTTATCCGACAGGATGATCCGCTTTAGCTCTGCCATATAAAAAAGTATGGACCTTATCTTGTCCGGCAGCTTCTTCTCTTCCAGAGCTGCCAGCAGCATGCGGGTATCTGGCAGGTTCTCACATTTAAATGATGCCAGATATTCTCTGAGTTCAAGGTTGTCCACACGGTATTTCTGATTCAGCAGCCGGTGAAATCCAAAAAGCATTTTTACCCGGGACCGGTCAAGGTCGCTGACCCCGTCTACCTGGTCAATCAGCGCGTCCACTGTATCGGCCCTGTGGATCAGGTAATCATTGGGGAAACCGATCTCTTTGGAAGCCAGGGCATTGAGAATTATTTTCGGTCCGTCAATGAACGGTCCCTGGCTTTTAATATCTTCAAATATGGACGGCGGCACAAAGGGTTCGAGCTTGGCCTTGTCACCGGATTTCCAGAAGAGGATCACTTCTCTGATAAAATCGACAATCCGGGAGGAGCTTTCCACATGGCACTGCTTGCGAAGAAAATGAATCAGGCGGTCCTTGCGGGAGCAGGATTCGTCCAGTTGTGTGGAAATATCCCGGAGTGCACCCTCGGCGCCGATCTCGTTAAAAAAAGCCGGCAGCAGCCTTGAAAGCTGCTTGACCAGGTTGTAAACCGGTTCAATATCTGTGTTTAAGAACTTGGTGATATCCCTGGGAAAAAGATCGGTGTCCTTTATAAACACCCCGCCTATGGAGAGAGAAACAATCAAGGCTGACAGCAGGCGCCGCGATTTTTTCGGGTGCTGGCCCACCAGGTCGAGAAAAACCCGGATATTTTTGACATGGGCGGTATTGCTTTTAATCTGCCAGTCTTCGCCGGTCCCTTCGATCATGGGAAACTGGAACCCGTGGTCCACAGCCTTGTCAATGAAATGGTTGATCAGGTCGATCCTGCTGGTCCGGTAAACCGATTCCCCGATTTTATGGATGCAGTCAAGAACGGTTTCCGGATATTTGCCCTTGTGCTCCTTGAGAAGGGAAAAGACCTGATCAATAATCGAGATATCTCTTTTAAAATCCTCATCCCCGATCAAACGGGTCAGGGTGGTGTTGATTTCTCTCAGCGCCTGTACATGAATGGTGGACAGTCCCTGGATACCAACAATATAAAGCAGAAACGACAGTTTCAGGTGAAATGCCGTGGTAGAATCTGTACTGTTGATGACAATTTTCTGGGGAACAGACCAGACCATGGAGACATAGCCCTGAAAACCGATCAGACCCGTCAGGCGTTCAGTTGTGAAACGTCCTTCAGACCGCGTGTCCCTGACAACAGCATCCAGGTCTGACTGCCAGGTCCGGATATTTTCATGGGAAACCGTTTCAATGATCTGTTTCAGCGGTTCTTCCAGGCGGCGGTCCATGCTGGAGATAACCCAGTCCATGGGATCTTCTTTGGACAGCCAGTATTCAAAGGCATATTGATAATATTTGACCAGCAGCCGGTTCAGGGCGTCAAAAACCGGCGGGTCGCCGGCTGTGTTTTCCATTAC
Source organism: uncultured Desulfobacula sp. (assembly GCA_964560485.1). Taxonomy (GTDB): domain Bacteria; phylum Desulfobacterota; class Desulfobacteria; order Desulfobacterales; family Desulfobacteraceae; genus Desulfobacula. Next base: position 11,187 of record CAZLNA010000014.1, read on the forward strand.
CATTCTGGCCAGCTTGTCCGGCTGGTAGTAAGACCGGACAAAAAGATAGAAATCCTCAGCCTCATATCTGCAGATCTTTATCAGGGCTGTCTCGATCACTGTCAGGAAGCGGTCAAGGTCTTTGTCGCTCTTTGCTGCAATATGCTGTAAAAAGAGCATCAGGTTGTCGGCTGCCCGGGTTTTTACGGCCAGACCCCGGTCTGATTCAAAGGCCCGGGCAAAGATATCTGCAAAGAGCGTCAGCGCCTCCGGCCCCAGATCGTGGGATTTATAAAGATGGTAATGATTCAGTGCCAGGTGCCGGGCCTCGGACACGATAAATTCCCAGTTCCGGTAGGGGTGGGAAAGCTCTTTTAAAAAAACGGTCATCCGGTTGAGAATGCCCACATAATCGGAAACAATCGAAAGAAAAACATCGTATTTCGGATCAATTTCAACATCGACACGGGTGTCGGATAAATTGACCTCAAGGGCTTTTGACTTCAATACATATCCTTTCTCGACACATCTTTGACTCAGGCTGACATTAAAAGCGCGCCTATTTTATCATTATACCCTTTGTTTTCAAGCATTCCGCCCGATTCTGGCAAAATATAACCAAACACTAACACCACCGTCTTCTAGTCTCACTGCTTGACCCTGACACGGTAGGTCAGCACCACAGAACCCTTGGCCGGTACTTTGACCTGCCATTTTACCTGGGATGAGCTCAGTTTGACATGGTCACTGGACTGCTGGAGCATCTTCCATTCGCCTGGGATATATTCTTTTACATCCACCACAGCAGCTCTTGCCTTTGCATTTTTCAGTTTGATCTCATATTCGCTCTCATAAATCCGGACCCTGCTGGTATCATGGCTTAAATAGGCAAAATCAAGCTGGCGTTTGTCTGCGGTCACATCAAAAGACCGGCCGAGCTTGAGTTCAATGGTTTCATTTTCCGGGGTATGCCGGATCTTGTCCTCACCCACAAACTGGGCCATGCCTGCGCTGTCCTTCTTATAAACCCGGATCACACCTGCCGGTTTGGGCAGGCCGAAATTGGAGGCTTTGTCATTTTTAAGCATCAAAAAGACATCCACGCTTTTCTTTTTAAAAATCAGGCCGGATTTCCGCCAGAAATATCCGGGTGAGGCACTGTTGAGCACGAGTTTTTTCTGACAGACCCCGTCATTCTCCTGGAGCAGGGCCACCTGTTTCGACTGTTTGTCTTTTAATGTGGTGGGCCGCTGAACCGTATACAGGTGATATTCGAGCAGGGACTCCTGTTTCATCTTTGGCGGGGCTGAGTCTGCCGCAGCCATGAGGGTGGCTTTTTTCTGCCGCATCCGGAATCGTTCCGGCCGGGCCTGATTCACCTCTCCGGCCACAAGCTGGAGTTTGGCTTTTTCATACCTGGCACCGCTCTTATTGACCAGGGTGACCCACCCTTTGAGATTTATCCGGTCTTCGGTGGCATTCAGTTCAGCCACATAGTCCGCCCGCCAGGACAGGCCCCGGGTCAGGTAGGACAATTCAATATCCCGGCTTCCGGATGATGAATTGTCCAGCAGCATGGTCAGGGTCGGGGTCTCTCTTAAGTTTTCCGGCAGGTCCGGATAGATCAGCCGGCCGCCCAGAGAGGTTTCAATGGTGTCCCCGATCTGGAAAACCACCCCGCTGGCCGTGCTGAGTACTTTTGCCTTGAGCCGGGTTTCCTCACCTGTGGCCGGGTTGGTCCGGGCAATGGTAACAAACCGGCCCACATATTTGTTGAGAAGCGTTTTGGGGGTCAGCAGATCAAACTCGAAATTCTGCTCAATCACATCAATGCTGCCGCCTTTGATCAGTGCAGTGGCCGGCCGGATCCGTGAACTGATCTCCTTGAATGCCAGGACATGCTCGCCTTTGGGCAGGGTCAGTCTGCGCGTGTCCCGGACCAGGGCGAGATCGGAGTTGTAAATGGTAATGCTGACCGCTGTCTGATCCCGGCCGTCTGTAACGATTTCCGCGCCTGCCGTCTGCACAGACAATACCGTGCCAAAGAGTGCCAGGCCCGTTAAAAGGCTGATCATCCGAATCGAAATGGTCATGGTCGTCTCCTGATATAAAAGGTTGTAAAAGCGATGCTGTTTAAAAAATGTTATTATAGAGTTAAACGTTCGTTAAATCAAACCGCCCCTTCTTCTGTCCAGCGCTTTTGACAGATCTTATAAATCGTCTTCTGTTTGAACCCCATGGCGCTTCGGTTAGAAAACAATGAAAATTTAGGCAGAAGCGAACTGAAAAGAATCTTTTAACTGGATTGATTTTTCCATGACAGCCTACTATAGATAGGCAGTGCTGGCCAACAACAATAGGCACCTATGCTGCCAAAACAATAACGCATTTTTAAAACCTGAATTTACACTAAAGAGGAAACATGGCATTTAAAGAAATCACTTCCAACCTGAGGCAGGATGAAATCAGTCTCATTAAATCCATCCTTGATGCCCGCGGCATTGTTTATGCGGTTCAGGGGGAATCCTTCGGTACCATCCGCCAGGTGCCCAGCACCATCCGGCTGATGGTGGAAGAAGACCAGTATGAAGATGCCCTGGTGCTTTTAAAGGATTTTTTGTAAAAGGAACGGCTATGCGCTTTGCTCACACCAACCTGGTTGCACAAGACTGGAAAATATTGTCAGATTTTTATATCAGCGTCTTTAACTGCCGCGTCAAGCCGCCTCAAAGAGAGCTGTCCGGTGAATGGCTCGACCGGGCCACAGGGCTTGAAAACGCCAGCCTTGAAGGGGTTCACCTCCTTTTGCCCGGCTATGGAGAAACCGGACCCACCCTGGAAATATTTACATATAAGACCATGAACCAGACCCTGCCTGTGGATGCAAACAGCACCGGTTTGACCCATATTGCATTTGAGGTCGACAACGTACGCCAGACGCTCGATCTTGCCCTGGCCAACGGCGGCCGGCAGCTGGGAACCGTCACTGAAAAAATTGTAGCCGGGGTTGGCAGTCTGACCTTTGTCTATTTCAGGGATCCGGAAGCAAATATTGTTGAAATCCAATCATGGGAAATTAAAGGAAATCATACATGAAAACGACCCAGACGCTGATCATCCTCCTGCTGGCTGCCAACCTGGCTGCCACGGTCTTTTTCGGCATACAGAACAAACCGGG
>CAZLNA010000015.1:0-14299 GCA_964560485.1 uncultured Desulfobacula sp.
AATATATTAGAAGTTTGTAACAATTGGCTAACAAAAGCCTAATGTTTAATGCGCTTGATGCGATTCGCATCAAGGATTTTTTATTTTTCAACCCTATATAATGGTTTGATTTATTAAAAAGGAGAGATGTTATGAAGTTTATCCCAAAAGGTTTGACTGTCAGTAATTTAGCAATTGGCGCAGGTGTGGTGATGCTGGCCCCGGTTGTCCTGCCTGTGGTTGGATCTATTGTTAAGCCGGTTGTCAAAGCAGCCATCAAAGGCGCACTGGTAACTGTGGAAGGTGCAAAAGTGGCAGTGGCTGAAGCAAAAGAGTCTTTAGAGGATATCACGGCTGAAGCAAAAGCTGAAATTGCGGGCGACAGCGCAGAAGACGCATAGATTGGAGAGATCCATGGCCCGTCAACCTCAGGCGACCATCAGTCATTATATGACAGGACGGGTCCGGCTCAGGATTAAAGAGCCCGGACCCGGCAGGATTGCTTTTTTCGAAAGAGTTCAACGTGAGATCACAGAAGCGTTTGCTTCGCTCAATGTCTCGGTCAGGCCGGAAACCGGCAGTATCGTCCTGCAGGGGCCTGAACTCGATCTTGAAAAGATCCGTGCCGCAGCTCAAAAAAAAGGGTGGTTCGAGATAGCAGATAACGATGCGCCGCTGCCAAAAGGCAACCTGGTGAGTTATTACGCCAGGCAGGTTGTGGGACGTGTGGACAGCGGACTCCGGCAGTTGACCGGAGAGCGGCTGGATATGCCCTCATCCGTATTTGCAGTGCTGGTGATACATGCGGTGCGTGAAATTGCAAAAGGTAATTTGAGAACCCCCTCCTGGTTTACGGCACTCTGGTTTGCATCCACCCTCTATACCCGGGATTTCTCATCCCCCCGGCCCGATGGAAACGACAATTCCGGCGGCAGCGGGGATGATGCCCATGAATAACAGTAAGACAGCGAAAAGGATTCGTCTTAAAAATGAAGGCAATAAGACCTGTACATAATATAGTTAAAGGCAGGGGACGCTTTGATGTCTCCGGGCTGAAACGGTCTGAACGATATAAAATAGCCCTTGAAACCCATCTGAGGTCACAAACGGGGATCACCCATTTTTCAGCGAATCCATTAACCGGCAGGGTCCTGGTTCACTATGATGAAACCATGGATGCGCTCAAGGTTGAATTAACGCTTGCAAAGGTGGTTGACAGAATAGACCGGAAAGGCATTGATGCTTTTTTACCGCCGTCGCCGTTGAATCCTGAGAAAAAAGAAACCACTGCCAAAAAGGCCATGAAAAAACTGGCTGCCATGGTTCAGAAAGATACAGACGCGCATGAGGAAAAATGGCATGCCCATTCTGGCAGAGCCGTGCTTGAATACTATCAATCCGATGCCAAAAAAGGGATTTCAAACCGGTCTGTTGTCCTTAGACGCGCTGAATATGGTGAAAACAGCCTGCCCAAAACCACCTCACGGTCCGGGGTTGAAATTTTCTGTGAACAGATGAATTCCCTGCCGGTCTACCTGCTTGGTGCGGCTGCCGGTGTCTCTGTACTTACCGGCGGGTTACTGGATGCCGCCATCATTTTCGGGGTGGTGGTGGCCAACGGCGTGATCGGTTATGTCACCGAAAGCCAGGCAGAAAAAAATATTGACGCACTCAATGATCTGGTGCAGCACATGGCTGAGGTTGTCAGAGACGGCAAGTCCGCATTTATACCCGCCGAAGAAGTGGTTCCGGGTGATATCCTGGTTTTAAAACCCGGTTCTTATGTTGCTGCGGACAGCCGGATATTGAAAGCCGCCCAGCTGACGATTGATGAGTCAATGCTGACCGGTGAGAGCCTGCCTGTGGAAAAAACAGCGCGGCCCATCAAAGCAAAGGAAACAGCGCTGGGTGACCGGAAAAATATGGCGTTTATGGGGACCTGTATCACAGGCGGTCAGGGTATCGCCCTGGTGGTTGCCACAGGAAAGAACACGGAAATCGGCAAACTTAAAGTGTTGCTGAATGATACCGTTGTCCCCCAGATGCCCATTGAAAGGCAGCTGGATACCATTGGGAATCAATTGATCCTCATGAGCGGCGCAATCTGCACGGGTGTATTCGGCATGGGGCTTGCCATGGGATTTGGTTTCCTGAACATGCTGAGGATGTCCATATCTCTTGCTGCAGCCGCAGTTCCCGAAGGCCTGCCGGCAATGGCCACCATAAATTTTGCCATTGGCATCAACCGGATGAAGAAGAATGATATCATCGTCCGCCAGCTGCCCGCAGTTGAGACCCTTGGTGCCATCCAGACGATCTGTCTGGACAAAACCGGCACCATCACAAAAAATCAGATGAAAGTGACGCATCTTTATGCAGGGGATCAATGGTATACCGTCGATAAAGACGCGCTGCTTGCAAATGGGGATGTTGTGTCTCCCCAGGCGGTTCCGGTTCTGGAAAAACTCTATGGGGTCTGCGCGCTTTGTTGTGAAACCAAAATTAATGGTAAATCAGCAGACGGGCGGCTTGATATTTCCGGTTCTGCCACAGAAAGCGCCTTAACTGAGCTGGTGGATCTTGCCGGTATTGATGTCAAGGCATTCAGAAAGGCCTCACCGCTTGTCCAGATCAATCACCGGTCTGAAAAGCGCCTCTATATGAGTACTATCCATGAGACCAGTGATGCTGAAAAACGGCTGGTTATGGTTAAAGGCAGCCCGCTGGAAGTGTTGTCCCGCTGTGATTTTTACATGTCAGACAACCAGATTCTGCCCATGTCTGAAGAACGCTACAAGACCATTGCCGGTGCAAACGAGGCCATGGCAAGAGATGCACTCAGGGTTCTCGGGTTTGCATTTTGTCATGTGAACTCAGATGTCGACGGTGAACTGGAGACACAGATGACCTGGCTGGGGCTGATTGGAATGATGGACCCGCCCAGGGACGGTATCCGTGAATTAATCCGGCAGTTTCACCGGGCAGGTGTGCGCACCGTTATGATTACAGGAGACCAGCAGATCAGTGCATGTGCCATCGCAGACCAGCTCGATCTTTCAAATGGCGAGCCTTTGGATATTCTCGATGCCCAGGAACTGGTCACCCTGGATGAGGAACAACTGATGGAACGCGCCCGGACAGTTCATGTCTTTTCACGGGTTAACCCGTCGCAGAAACTCAATATTGTCAAAGCAATTCAGTCGTCCGGACAGACCGTGGCCATGACCGGGGACGGGATCAATGACAGCCCGGCACTCAAAGCGGCCGATATCGGCATTGCCATGGGCAAAAGCGGTACTGACCTGGCCAGGGACGTGGCTGATGTCGTCCTGACAGGGGATAACCTGGAGCTGATGGCGACCACGCTGGCGGATGGCCGAAGCATTTACCAGAATATCCGGAAATCGGTTCATTATTCTCTGGCCACCAACATCAGCGAAATTCAGCTTATTGCAACAGCCGTTGCTCTGGGAATGAATTCGCCGCTGAATGTCATGCAGCTGCTTTGGATTAACCTGATTTCAGACATCCTCCCCGGCCTTGCCCTTTCTGCAGAAAAACCAGAGACCGATGTGATGGATCAGCAGCCCAGGGAAAAAGACGAAGCATTATACGACAAAAAAGATTTTACCAAGATGATGGTTGAATCCACCACCATGACCGGCAGTGCCATGACAGCCCTCCTTTACGGGATATCCAGATACGGGGCAGGTGCCAGAGCCGGCGGTCTGGCCTTCCAGGCCCTGACAATCGGTCAGTTGCTGCATGCCTTTACCTGCCGGTCTGAATCCTCGGGCATGTTCACCCGGAAAAAACTGCCGAAAAACCGTTATCTTGACTGGGCTGTCGGTGGTTCAATTGCGCTTCAGGTGGCAACCATGTTCTTCCCGCCTTTAAGATCGCTGCTCGGCCTGACCGCTATTACACTGACAGATGGCCTGGTCATCGGTGCAACCTCTACATTGCCCATGGTGATCAATGAAGTGATCAAGACGGTCAAAGAACCTGAAAGGGATCCGGATCAGCAGCCACACAAAGGACTTGATGCTGCCATTGATATCACTTCCCTGGCTGAAGTGGAAGAGACGCCATGCGAAAACACCGAGCAGGTGCAGGCGGATTTTAAGAATTTATGTAATTAGAGGGAAGTGAGCAGGACAAAATATTATGGATATACTTTTTGAGCAGTTTTTAACACATTCATCCATCCCTGTACTGATCGGAATAATCGCCGTACTGATCTACGCACTGGGAAAAGGGGCCGATCTTCTGGTGGACGAGGCCGTGGTCATGTCCTCAAAACTGGGGATTTCAAAGGTATTGATCGGGGTGACCATTGTCAGCCTCGGAACAACTGTGCCGGAAGCTGCGGTCTCTGTTTTTGCTGCAGTTCAGGGACGGCCTGAAATTGCTCTGGGAAATGCGGTCGGTTCCATTATCTGTGACACCGGCCTGATCCTTGGCCTGATAACCCTGTTTGCACCCATATCATTGAAAAACAGCGTGATTCACCGCCAGGGATGGTTTCAGCTTTTCGCCGGGATCTTACTGGTGGGATCATGCATCCCGTTTTTTTCCGATGCCAACATTTTCAGAACAGGCGGTTTCCTGCCTCGTCACATGGGGGTTTTCTTTCTCGTTCTCCTGGCCGTCTACCTGTGGGGATCCATCAAATGGATGAAGGACGAACAGCCCCGGGAACCGGAATCGTCAGAGGAGAAAGCCGCCTCAAGCAACATGGCCACCCTGATAAAAATCCTGGCAGGGTGCGGACTGGTCGTGGTGTCTTCCCATTTTCTGATTCCAACGGTACAGGAATCTGCCGTCCGGCTGAGTCTTCCTGAAGGGATCATCTCTGCCACCCTGGTGGCCTTTGGTACATCCCTGCCAGAGTTGGTGACATCGGTGACCGCCGTCCGCAAGGGATATGGTGAACTGGCCATCGGCAATATCATTGGCGCAGATATCCTCAATGTCCTTTTTGTGGCAGGGGCTTCAGCGACAGTGACCAGCGGCGGGCTTGAGGCACCGGTTCATTTCTTTACCCTGCTCTTCCCGGCGATGATGGGAACCCTGATTATTTTCCGCCTGGGGATCCATTATTCCGGCAATGTCTTTAAAAAGCAGTTCAGTATCATGCTGTTAAGTATTTATGCGATTGCAACCGTGTCCAGCTATCTGGGCATAGCCGCCTGAAAAGGTATTTAAAAGGAGAATATATGTACTGGTTATCTGTTTCCGCATTAGGTGCCCTGGTCTTTTTCTATCTAAAAGGCCGGACACAGGAACACACCGAGCCGGCAGAAGAGGGTGCCGGACCGTCAGAAGCCCGAAACACAAGTGCGAAAAAACCCCCGGCACCTGTTGAAAAAGAAAGCGGTGTGAATGCCGCAAAACAGCCGGAGGATTCAGTTTCCTTTGATATTGAAAAGGCAGATGATCCTGAACAGATCCGGCTGGAATTAAAAAAAGCCTCAGACAGCCTTGAGCGTCACCTCCTGTATACCAAAGGGGTAGATCTTGCCTACAAAAAACGCAAAGCTGATAAAAAGATGGCCAGATCGGTAAAGACGCTTGCCAGTGACTATGTGGGCGAGTTCGGAGATATGAAAAAAGCTGTTTTCAAACAGCTCGGTAGCGGGAACCGGCTGGTGCCTGTTTTTAAACAGTTTGCCATTCTGCTTGAAGAAGAAAAAGAATATGAAAAAGCGGTTCGTGTCTGTGAAAAAGCGTTATCTTTCAAACTCGATGACGGGACAAAAACAGGATACGAGGGCCGGATCCTGCGGTTGAAAAAGAAAATGGCAGCTTAGGTTTTTTCGATTGCCGTTTAAATGAAGGCAGCTATGTAGGCCAGTCCGTTCGCTTCAAGAACACGACCGGCGAGCCATGAAAAGGTTGCACGGCTGAGCGTGACAGCTATCTTTTCATGGGTTTCAATGCGCTTTTCCTGTTTGCGGCGTTCATCCGCAGGATAGCCGTTCTCGCTTAAAATAGCGACAAGTTCAGGAGAGCGAAGGGTGTATTTATCGTATTCAATAATAACGCTGCCGGTCACTGCATTGGTTTTTACGCGGTATACACCTTCGACCATGAGTAGTTCCCTGATCTGGTCGAGACGATAGGGATTGTTCTTCAGTTTTTCAATTCTGATTCTCAGTCTGCCGGGGACATCGTGAACCGTATACATCGTATTGAATTCTCCAAAATAAAAGCCATTAACCATTATTTTGGGTATATTAATACAGAGCTAATATTATGGTTGTGTTAGCATTCTTTAAAAGAAATGTTAGCAGTGGGAATTGGATTCATGAACAAGGTGCGGCCGGGATAACCGGTCAGGATATGATCTCTTTAATGGCCGCTTTGATCTGATCTCTGATCTGTCGGACCTGTTCAAGCTTTTCAGCGTGGGTGCCTTCGGCCTCCTCAGGGTCTGGGAACGGCCAGCTGTAACGAGTGGTGATGCCGGGGAATATGGGGCATTTTGCTTCTGTCTCAGCATCGCAGACCGTAATGACATGGGTAAAGAGTTCGCCGTCTTTAAAGAGGTCAAACGCGCTCTGGGTGGTTTTCTGCGAAAGGTCAATGCCGTCTTCTTTCATGACTTCGACCACCAGGGGGTTGACTGCATCAGCCGGTTCGAGCCCGGCACTCTGGACAGCATAACCGGTATCGCCCATTTGTTTGAGGTATGCCTCAGCAATCTGGCTGCGGCCCGAGTTCTTGCTGCAGATAAACAGTACTTTTTTCATGGCATCTCCTGAAATTATATGCGTATGGATACTATTAACAATAAGAATTTGAAATTGCAAATTCAAGGTCTGTGTGCTAATGGTATTCTAATATTATCGGATCCCATCAAAGGAGTGTGAATGAATCGCAATTCTGTGACATCATCATTGAAAAACAAAGATGCTCTGGTTAAAGCCGGAATGATCGCAAGTATGGGACTGACAGCGTATTCCGGGTTTGCAGGAATGCGGGTTGCCCGTTTGATTCATCCCTGGGCCGGTGTTGCCGTGCTTGTTTTTTCATTGTGGCATCACCAGATCAATACCCGGAAACAGTCTCAGGCAATACGGAATGGCCGGAAGCAATGATTATCAGTATTGTTAATCAAAAGGGCGGGGTCGGGAAGACAACGCTTGCAGTGAATCTTGCCGGAGCACTGCATAATGCGGGGAAACGGGTCTGTCTGATAGATACGGATCCCCAGGGCAGCATGATTCAATGGCAGTCCGTCAGCGATGCACCCACGGCTGACGTCATACACCTCCTGCAGCCCATTAAACCCAGGCGGGTTGCAACGCTTAAAAAAAAATATGATATACTGATCATTGATTCACCGCCGGCACTTGAAAAAATGACTGCGGCCAATCTGGCAGCCAGTGACATGACCATTGTTCCGGTCTCACCCAGCCCCCTGGACATCTGGAGTGCCAATGAAACCATTGATCTGATCAAAAAGATTAAAAAAAAGAACAAGACCCTTTTTGCAAGCCTCCTGGTCTATCGCAGGATTCCGGGCACACGGATCGGCAAGGAGGCAAAAGAGGCGCTCAAGGCCTACCCGTTCAATGTTTTTAAAACTGAAATTACACAGAAAATTGCAGCTGTTGAAGCCATGATTTCAGGGCAGACAGTGGTTGAATATGCCCCAAGATCAAAATCAGCACAGGAATTTAGAAATCTGACCGAGGAGATATCCCAGTTCATCCATTAAAGGTATTCAGATTATGAGCAGAAGCCTGAAAGATACGATTAAAGATCCCCGTGTAAAACGGCGGCCTGCAAGGGAGAGGAAAAAGACATATACCGCCGTCAAGATAGGCCTTGCACTGGTCCTTGGGTTTGCCGGCGGATTCAGCCTGGCACGGGTGGTCCGGTTCCTCTGAAACTAGGGCAGCGGCAGGACCTGCTCTTTTATGGTGCCGTTTTCCACAAGCGATAAAAACTCATCTCCCAGCCGGCCACTCATCTGGGCCGCTTCTTCCCAGGCGGAAACCCGTTCCTCATCTTTTCCCTTAAGGCGGATAAAATCCTGACGGTCCGGTATCCGTCTAAACGGCAGGCTGTCTACAAATTCAGGTGACGGGGACAAAAGGATAACCCGATCAAGAATACTGCCGGAAGCGTTCCGCCCAGGCAGTTTTTTATCAAACCAGCCCTGCTTGATAAATGGATAAAAATGAGGATAAAGGATGAACCCTTTTGACGGCTTTTCTTCTGGCAGCGGAAAAACCGGGTGGTAGTCGAGAAGGCCGCCATCCCGGTAGGTCCCTTTAGGGGCACCGTCTATATGTCTGACGCCTTCCATGATCAGAGGAATGGAAGCTGTTGCCAGAAGGGCCCGGGTAAAGTTGTTTCGGGTCAGGGCGACCGTATGTGTGGGAAAATCATCCAGTTCAAACATCCGTATGTCATACCGGGTGTCGTGAAAAACGACCCGGTCAAAATAAAAGGTCTGCAGCTTTCTTGACAGAAGGTTGAGCTCAAAGGCAGACCACATGGCGGATGCCTGGAAAAGTTTCACGCGCGATGCCATCAGCCCCTTGCACCGGACAGCGGAAAACGCCATCCGCAGAAAGGGGTGGGATAAGATCTCATCCACAACAGTGCCGTTCAGAAATCGGCTCATGATCCGATCGGTCTCAGACGCGATTTTGGCATCTGTAATTTTACCGTTATAATATTGGTGGATGTAAGCTTCTTTGAGCAGTTCAAACCCGATTTCAGGGTCGGGGCGAGCAGCCGCAGCAAACTTCCAGGCACCGATGGATGTGCCGAAAAGATAAAGCGGCGCAGTCCTGTTTTTGAACCAGTGACAGAAGACCGCTGAATCCAGTCCATAGATGGTCAGCCATTTGGCAGCACCGGATGCACCAAAGACAGCAGTAATGTCATCTGCACAAAGCCCATTTTCCAGTATATGCTGCCGTGCTTTTCTGCCGGCGAAAACCTGTAAGTGATTCAATGATATATCGCTCGTATCTGTTTTTTAACGGGTTAAATGACAAACCCCTGTTTGACCTTGGATCTGCCGGGAATCATGGTCTGTGTCCGGTTGATACCGTCAATCCGCCGGATTTTTTCATCCACGAATTCAGCAATGGTTTCTGCGTCTGAGGCTAAAAAATCGCGTTCCAGGATCATTTTGATTAGAATATCAATGGTTCCATGCACTGAATGCACTTCCTGGACCTCTTCCAGTGCAAACAATCTGTTGATAACTTCCATTTCAGTTGAGGTATCGATATTGATCATGACAAAGGCTGTGATGTTTCGTTTCATTTCCGGGTATTCAGGCGTATCTTTTTCAAGCATGTTTTTTCTGAACAGCTGCATGCTTTTGGGGATCAGCGTGCCGATACCGATACCATACCGCCTTTTTGAACTCCGGCTCCACCGGTGAAAGGTGATATAGGCATAGAGATCGGCAATGGTCCGTCCCGGAAAATATTTAAGCAGTCCGCCGCTGGAGATGATGGATATCATCGGCGTGTATATGGTGTTATACCAGTCCTTGGCTGCCTTGTTCATATCGCATTCCCTGGCACTCAGGCTGGCCAGATACCGCTGGTGTTTCTTGATCTGCCGTTCGAGAAATTTGTATTTCCCGACTTCTGACAACTCAATGATATCCTTGAGCCCGGTGGCTTCATGGAATTGCTGTTTTTCAATGTAGAGCAGGTTTTCCATGGTGTTTTTGCCGGACAGAAGTTCCACTACACTGGCCCGGATCTCAGTCCACCCGAGTTCCTTGGCCGCAGCCACCCGGTGATTACCGTCCAGCACAAAATAGTCGTTTCTGATCTGATAGAGATTGACCGGCGGCAGGGTGGTCCCTTCCCGCATGGCGCGTTTGATGTCCCTGAAGCGTTTTCCGGACATGTGTTTTTTGGGGCGGAACCGGGAATCAAAATCATGGTATTTCCCGACGCTGCCGGTGATCTTTTCAAGGGCGATGGTTCGCTCCCCGTGATCGACAAATTCCACATCTTCCTCTTCAGCCTGCCGTGCATTAAAAGAGCTGACATGGTCATGATCGCGGTCAGCGCCGGCCGGGCTTGAACCAAAAAGCTGTTTTAAAAATTCAATCATACTCAGACCTCAAAAATAGTGTGGCCGCAAGTGTTGACAACCATGGTCCGGTCCACCTGTGTGGTCCGGTCTTTAAACGCTTCAAATGCGTCATGGATATGGCCGTGCAAAAACACTTCGGGACAGTGTTTCTTAATCAGTCGGACAAAGGCTTCAAACCCCGTGTGGCAAAGGTCTTCCCTGTCATGAATGTGCCGGGGCGGCGCATGGGTGACCACCAGGTGAAGCGGGCGCCTGCGAAAGGCTTTAAACCCCATCCAGAATAATTTGTTTTTCATCTCTGCTTCTGTATATTGATTCGGGCCCCCATTGTACCACATGGATCCTTCAATGCCCATAATGTTCAACGTTTTAAAGCGCAGTACACGGCCGTGAATGTCTTCGCACCCGGCGGTATTGGAACGGGTATAGCGGATGTCGTGGTTGCCCTTGACATAGAAGAGCGGAGAGTGGATGCGGTTTCTTAAAAACGAGAGATATTCCGGCGGCAGGTCTCCGCAGGAAATGATCAGATCTATCGGCGGAAGCAGGTTTTCTTCCACCTTTTGTGTCAATGCCTGATCAATGAAATCTGAAACAGCCAGAATTTTTAAACTGTGAGTCCGGCTCAGCACAGGGATCGGTTCTTGGCCCATGGCAGTCAACTTGGAAATTTAAGGTTAATTAAAATGAATGCGCATAATACCATCAATTGCCTTTAAAATAAATACAGGCCTTTAATTAAACCGTGGAACGTTTTGAGAAGATGACCGAATACAAACTGGAAAATTGGCAGCCACTTTGCTATGGTTGACCTTTATGGAAACCGCCGGATCAGACAAAATGGTCGGCAAACAGCATTGGAGTCATGTGATGAAGATTCTGGGGATCAACAGCAGTCCGCGCCAAAACGGGAATTCACATTATATGATGGATCTGTTCATGAATGAAATGAAACAATTTGATCATGATATTCAGGTGCTCGATGCCACGCGGATGAATATCAAACGCTGTATCGGCTGCGGGAATTGTGAAAAAAAAGGGCAATGCGTTTTCAAAGATGATTTCAGCCAGGTGTTTTTGCCGGCCGTTATTTCGGCTGATATCATGGTGATTTCATCTCCGGTCTATTTCTATGCATTCCCGGCAGATGTCAAAGCCCTGATTGACCGGATTCAGGTTCTCTGGTCACAAAAATATATCTTAAAAACCCAGTCGTTTGAAAATCGAGAAAGAAGAGGGGTTCTCCTGGCAGTGGCAGCCACCAGCGGCAGAGACCTGTTTGCCGGCATGGAGCAGACCGCACGGTATTTTTTTGATGCCGCCGGTATTGAGTACACGGCGGCGTTATGCTATCGGGGAATTGATCAGAAGGGTGAGATAAAAGAACACCCCACGGTCCACGAAGATATCAAAAAGCTGGTTCAGGAGCTATGCGCCTAACAGATCCGGCGTGACAATACTGCCATGGGCAGACCGGAGCTGTTCAAGACCAGATTTCTGTTCTGCCAGGATCTCAAACAGGATCTTAGGTATGCCGTCTTCTTTTGAGTAGGCATCTGTCTGCAGGTCGATCCGCTGGATAATATTGTCCGTATACAGAGAAAACTGTTTGGCATACAACTCAGCCGGGTAGGGCTTGTCGATAATTTCGCTGAACAGTGCTTTCAGATCCTCGTATTTGGGCAGGTTGCCGATGGGTGTCTCGATATACCCGATTTCGTTGTGCGCATACCGTTCAAGCCATGCAAGCCATGCTTTGACATCCCGCTTCTCACCGAGCAGCCTGGTGGAAGAACCGCCGCGGGCCGCATCTGTCAGAAAATAGTTCAGCCCGGCCATGACCGGTTTGTAGCTTTCGTTGATCAAGTCCGACCCGAAAAATTTGAACTGGGCATCCATATAGTCGCCAAGGGCGCCTGGGATGAATGGCGCATTGGCCCAGGGTGCGCGCTTGACACCGGTGGCACCGACTTCTGTAGCTGTCGCTGCCGAGACAATGCAGGCACCGATCACGACACCAGCTTCCGAACTTCTGGCCACCCAGACCGGCGGCATGGTGTCCGCATCCCGGCCTGAATAGGTGAAGACCCTTGTTAACGCGCCATCCGGATTTTCTGCCTGGTCAGAGTAATTGTCCAGGCACTCTGACCTCAGGGTGCATCTGGAATTGGGGTGGGACATGGGAATGGAGGCGCCTTTTTCATCTGTTTTCCCGTCAAACCATTCTCCCTGGAAATTAAACCCTTTTTGGGGGTGGGGCTCATTGTTTCCCACCCAGTGGGGAACCTTCTGGTCATCAATCAGGACGTTTGACCAGATCACTTCATGACCGGGCTGGCGAAGCACCTTCATCAGCAGGGGGTCGCCTTCCTGGTTCACATCTTCCACAATGCCGAATATCCCTCGTTCAGGGTTGACAGCCCGGATGCTGCCGTCCTTGGCAATCCACATCTGGGCCAGGTCATCACCGATAAAGACATTACCTGCCATGGCGGTGGTTGTTTTCCCGCAGCCGCTGGGTGCTGCACCGGCAAACCAGGTGACCCGGTCCCCTGGACCGTTGATGCCTGTGATAAACATATGTTCGGACAGTTCCCTGCCTCTGTTTTCATAGACAGCCTTGTCCACGGCAAACCGGTGATTGCCTTTTTTCAACAGCAGGGTGTTGCCGGCATAGGTGCATTTGAAACTGTAGGTGGTCCGGAATTTTCGATCCATGAAAACCCTTGCATTGGGAAGGTCTTCAGTGCGGTTGAGTCCTTCACTGTGGAGGTTGGTGAAAAAGTGGCCCAGGGACTGAACCTCTTTTTCAAAATCCGCATACGCATTTCGGTACAATAATTCCGCGCTGTGGGATACATAAGCGGAACTGGTGATTTCAAGCGCCGGGTTGGATACGGGGGACCCGACCGGACCCCGCATGTAAAACCCGACAATCATCAGCTTGCCGACCATGATATTGGTCATATTGGTTTTAACATCCTCGAGCGCAGTCGGGCGGTCCATCCGGTTGGCCAGTGAACTGATGTGGTCTTCCGGGTTGGCAATATAGTAGGTCCTGTCGACAATTCTGCCCTGTTCTTTTGCCAGGTCAAAGTGAATCGTATGTCCGTCCATGGCAAGAGGGGCTTCTTCTTTTTTGTCTATTGAGAGCTGGTTGATGAACGCCCGGTCCTCGTCTGAACCGGTGTTGATAAACACGGCGGACGGGTTGCACAGCACAATGCTGTTAGCGATCCGGGTAAGGATGTCCGGATTGCTGAAAACGGATATCCGTTCGAGTTGACGGTCATCCATATATTTTTTAAAAACGGTTCGTGCTTGATCCGCATTTGTAATTTTGCCCAGCTCATTAATGATGTTTATATCTGCATCCACGTTGGCCATATCAGCACCTGCCTCCAGTTTAGATTAATTCATTCTGTTGTTGTTTTCTATCCGGTAAACTGCTAAAAATCAATCATTTCTTGAAAAAAACAACAAAAAAGTATGGATGCCGGGTGATGGATAATCGCCGCTCCAACCGGGGCTTTTTATGATCGGATACAAAAATGTCACTCCAGGCAGGCCATGACAGGAAAAACAGCTATGCACCCAGCTATATTTGCGGATTTACATAATCATACCCGTTTTTCAGACGGAGATTACACACCTGAAGAATTGATCTGTCTGGCCCGGAAATCAGATATCCCTGTCATCGGGATCACTGACCATGACACCCTGGCCGGCTTGCCCGAGGCCCTGGCAGCAGGGGAAAAACACAAAGTGAAAGTCATCCCGGGTGTGGAAGTTTCTGTGCGTTTCAAACGCCCGGATTTTATCGGAACCCTTCATCTGCTGTGTTACTTCAGTGCGCATCAGTTTTCTGACCCGATTTTTGTCAATGCCTTTAACCGTATTCTTGCACAAGGGCGGGGGGAGATGCTGGTCCGTGCCCGGATAAACGAAATTAACGCAGTGTTCGGGCCAGACGGTTCCCAGGCGATGCTGAACAGAGAGATGGCGTTTGAAGATATTGCCGGTCTCAGCGACAATGCCACCCGCCGTCATTTTGCACTGGCCCTGGAAAAATCTTTTGATATCCGGGACAAAGAGATCATTAACCGGATCATTGGTAACGACAGCCCGGCCTATCTGCCATCCGGGGTGGTGCTTTCCTCCCTGTCCGGACTCCTGGCGGATTATGACATGGTGGTTTCCCTGGCGCATCCGGCAGCCGGTTCATTTCCAGGAG
>CAZLNA010000016.1:0-14291 GCA_964560485.1 uncultured Desulfobacula sp.
GGCCATGAGTTCCGGTACTCTAAAGTCCTGGAAATTGATTATACAGATGAATCCATGGCCTTCCGCATGGAGCGGGGCAAAGGTATTCTTGAGAAAAAAGACGGATTCTTTAAAAACAATACATTTGGCACCTACACCCATATCCATGCACTGGGCAGCCCGTCCTGGGCACCTGCCCTGGTCAATGCGGCCCGGGCATTCAAGCAGCTCAGATTTTCCTGATCCTGAAGACTATTAAAATTAAAAGCGGTTTCTGACAGCGCCTGCGTCTCATTCAGATTTCTGAAGGCAGATGGACAGCAACGAGGTTTTCTTGAAGACAGGTTGAGTATGGAAGGAAAGGAGGCCGGACAAGGAATGGTAGAACCTGGTCCGGCCATTACATGCGGATTAGGAGTAAACCGCATATCACCCTTCTGGTGCCAGCATTCCCACCGGTTTATCCTTGCCTGCTTCTGTAAGTCCTGCCTGCTGTCCGGCTGGGGCCTGCTTCTTTTTTGATTTGTCCATGGCCTTGTGTCCTGTCACAATGGCGATGAATGATGATACACAGATCACAGTGACGGTTGTAATGCCGACAAACGCCTGTGAAGAGGTTGCCGTGCCAAAGGTGATGATGGCGAATACTGCCATGATCAGCATCAGATTTTTTTTCATTTTATGATCCTCCATATATTTTTTGGTTTTGCCCCGGCCAAATAACTGACCGGTGGTCATTTGCAACAATGATAAGTGACCCGTGGTCAGTTGTCAAGAAATAAATGACCGCGAGTCACTTCTTTTTTTGTTTTTGTATTAGACATGGCATGCGGATTCATGCAAAGGTGCTGTCAGGCCGGAAACAATTCAAGGGATGAAAAGGAAACACAGATGCCGGTTGAAAAAAGAGCCATCAACGAAAAAGATAAATTAAAGCGCAAGGATAAAATTCTGAGAACCGCCTGGTACCTGTTTGAGCAAAATGACGGTCAGCTCCCAACGGTGTCAGTCATTGCCCGGGCCAGTGGTTTATCAAAAGGCAGTGTCTATCTGTATTTTAAAACCAAAAGTGAGATCTTTTTAAACCTGTATATTCATCAGATTAAAGCCTGGCATCTCTCTGTGGAAAAGAAGCTGAAAAAAGCAGGCGACCAGATCTCAATCGAAGAGTATGCGGCGCTCACAGCCGAATATCTGGTAAAAAAACCATTGCTGCTGACCCTCGGAAGCATGGTGGCGGGTGAGTTGGAAAAGAATGCGGATAAAGCTGTGATCCTGGAACTGAAGATGGAACTTGCCAGGGTCCTGAGCCGGCGCAGTCAGATGACAGCAAGGCTTTTTCCAGGTCTCGAAATTAAAGAATGGATGAATATCCACCTGAGGATATATGCACTGATTTTCGGATTGTGGCAGATGTATTACAGTTCGCCTCAGATTCATCAGGTCCTGGGAGACAAGGAGACCGGCCTGTTTGAAAGCGATTTTTATAAAAGCGCAAGGGATTCGGTCACCGTTTTTCTAAAGGGTGCGCTGAACCCTGACGCTTAAAGAAATCGGGCGTTCCATTCCGCAATAATATAACAAACCCTGATGGGTGCGCCTGAAAAGTCAGTGTATGCCAAATTATTAAAACGGAAAACAGGTCGAGGTGTTTTTAAGCCCTTCTTTTGAGTGATACAGTGCTTTGTCTGCATTGAGAATCAAAGTGTCCGGCAGGATATCCTTTTCAGGGACCACGGCGGCAATTCCCAGGCTGATGGTGGCCTGGATTGATTTGCCTTTGAAATGGATCCGGCTCTCCAGGACTTGAATTCTGAGGATCTCTGCCAGATCGGCTGCCTGTTCAATGGGTTCCGGTATCAGGATAATGAACTCTTCACCCCCATAGCGGGCAGTGATGTCAATATTCCTTTTGAACACGGACCGGACTATCTTTGCCAGTTCCTTGAGATATTCATCGCCTGCCAGATGGCCATAGTCGTCATTGATTTTTTTAAAATCATCAATGTCAAAAAGAATTACAGACAGGGGCGTCTGCCTGCGCAGCCCCCTGTTCCATTCCCTGGCAAAGAGTTCGTCAAAATACCGGCGGTTGAACAGGCCGGTCAGGCCGTCGGTCCGGCTGATTTTTTCAAGCTCCTTTGACCGCTCATTGAGCAGTTCTTCATTTTCAAGGGCATCCCAGTATTCCTTGCTCGCCCGGACAGCGATAAAAGAGAGATACAGAGCGAATAAAAGCAGGGAAATCGCCATGGGAATATCTTTCTGGCGGTTGAACAATGCCGCGGCAGCAGGCAGGAGCAAAAAGAGGCAGAAAGAGATATTGATCCTTCGATCCGGGGTGAATGCGATCACGCCGCCGGCTGCAATCCCCATGGAACAGACTGTCATGAGATAGCGCGTATTAAACTCATCTGTATGAAGGAGCATTTTGGAAAAACCGATCCCCCAGATCAGGCTGGTAAGGAGCACACTTAAAGAAAAAATGATGGTATGGGTCCTGTCAAATGAACCGTTCGGCCAGCGGGCAATATAGATATGGCCGAGGCGGAAGAAACAGATCAGGCAGACAGATATGATAAAAATTTTAGAGTTGATGACATGTCTGTGATAATATCCGTCTGAAAATAGGATGAACCATGATAAAAATAGATAAAAAAAAATGCCAAAAGTGGAGCGTTTTTTTAAATCTGATATGACCCGCGGGGTGGTCTGGTATCGTTTGAAGTTCAATAGTGTGCCATCAGCTTAAGGTTCTTGAATTGGGGGTATCATTCAATAAAATGAATAAAAATTCAAGTCATATATGCTTTGTCCCCGGAATATGGGTGTAATAGCGGCTGAAATGGACCTGTTTGAAAGCTTTTAAAGGAGAACCGGGGGCGGGCGGACAGCTTTGGGCCGCAGAATACTCAGACTTGTCCCCCAAGCTGGGTATGAATCGCAAAACAAAAGGGTGTTTCCCTTTGCAGGAAAACACCCCTTGTCTTTATTATTGCCTGATGTAAACAGTCAGATTACATCGGAATATGGCAGGCCTTGCATTTGGTCGGAGCCGGGCCTTTTTTACCGGTGGCGTCACCAGCTTTCATGTTGAATTTCATGTGGCAGCCGATGCAGTTTTCATGCAGGGCATTTTTGTGCGCCATGATATCAGCCGGTTTCTTTTTGCCAAGGTAGGTACCTTTGAATTTGGCTTCAGATTTTTTCGGTTTTGCCCGGTTGTGACATTCCTGGCATTTTTGAACATCATCACCCATTTTCAGGTCCAGTGGCTGGCCCTTTTCGTCATGATGACAGGAACCGCAGGAAATTTTGTAATCTTCTGCATGTTTTCTGTGAGAAAACTCAACCAGTTTGGTCGGTCTTTTCGGATTGTCCGGCCCTTTAGAGCGTTTTTTGTAGACACTGGACTCCAATGTGATCATATCCGCAACCTTGGTGCCGGCGTGAATGCCAGTGGCAGCAAAAATCACGGCAACCCCTGCAATAAGTAACAGGAACAGCAGCTTTTTGTTCATCATCCCTTCTACTCCTTAAACTAAATTAACTATTTATTTTTATTTTGCCGTTTACCGACAGTTTCTCTATAACTATCGGCTGAATCCAAAAAAAAACTAACTTTTATCTAAACCCAAGCCAATGAAAAAGTCAATACCAACTTTTCTGTAATATGGCTTCAGGGTGCCTCATCCCCGGATTGTTCAGGGGTTTCGTCCTCCGGATCTGCCTGGGGTTCCTTAGTGGTGTCGTCATCGGCTGTCAATGGTTTTCTGCCGAAGATCATGGCACCGAAAATGCTGATTTCATAAAGGAACATCAAAGGAAAAGCCATCATGACCTGGGTGACCACATCCGGCGGGGTAATGACAGCAGCACCCACAAAAAATATCAGCAGCGCATATTTACGGTTTTTTCTTAAAAAAGGGACAGTGACCAGTCCCATGCGGGCCATGAAGGTCAGTACCAGGGGCATTTCAAATACAAAACCGAATGCCAGCAGCATTTTGGCGGCAAATGAAAGATACTCTTTCATGGAGGGCATGGCATGGATGGTGTCTGTGGCAAACCCCAGAAAAAAAGAAAAACCGTATGGAAAGACGACGTAATAGCCGAAAGAGGCGCCGGCACCAAAAAAAAGGACTGAAAGAAATACAATGGGCAGCATGTATTTTTTTTCGGTCCGGTAGAGCCCGGGGGAAACAAAAAGCCAGAACTGGTAAAAAAGAACCGGCACTGAAAGAATCACGCCAGCCAGTAAAGAGACTTTTAAATAGGTAAAAAATGCTTCAGGCAGACCGGTAAAGATCATCTTGGTGTTTTCATTTCCGGCCATCGCCTTGACCAGAGGGGCGGTCAAAATTTCAAACAATTGCTCTTTAAATGCAAAGGACGCACCAAAACCAATGGCCACAGCCAGAAATGAATATATCAGCCGCGTCCGCAGTTCACTTAAATGCTCGGTAAAAGGGGATTTTTCTGTATCGGTCATTTAGGGGCCTATGCAGCGGTGTCCGGGTCGCTTTTATCCCTGGGGGAATCTGTTTTTTCTGAAGTGAAGTCTGCATCCTGGGTCTGTGCTTCACTGCTGCTCGAAGATGAGTCGTCCGCGTCGTCTGAATCGTTTAAAATTTTATTCAAATCTGTTTTGGGAAGGGTGATATCCTTGACAGCGGATTCAACATCGAGGCTCTGTTTGAGATCCTGGGCCGACCGTTTGAATTCACCCATGGCGCGGCCGAGGGTCTTGGCCAGTTCCGGCAGTTTTTTCGGTCCGACAACAATGAGGGCGATGGCGAGAATCATCAGAATCTCCATCATACCTAGACCAAACATGGGTTACTCCTTTAAAAGAAAATAGTCGTTGCCTTAAATTTACTTTTCTACACTGATTGGCTGCGCTGTGTCAACAGGATAACAGGTGCCTGTGTCCGTCTCATACCCGCTGCTGTCAGGAGCGCTTGGGCGGTGCCGGTTTTGACCTTTTCCGATAAGGTTTTTTCTTGCCTTTTCCACGGTAGGGCCTGTGTCTCTGCTGCCCGTTTTTCGGCCGCGGTTTTTTGTCATATTTGGGTTTGGGCAGTTCCTTTTCAAGCGTTTCTGACGGGTATTCACAGATGACCTTGTAACCGAGCACCTCTTCAATTTTCGGAATGAAAAAAGAACTCATTTCATCGGCAAAACTGATGGAGGTTCCGGTGGAACCGGCCCGTCCGGTCCGTCCGATCCGGTGGATATAATGTTCCGGTTCATAGGGCAGGTCATAATTGATCACATGGCTGATATTTTCAATGTGAAGACCCCGGGCAGCCACGTCCGTGGCCACCAGAATAGTAATGCGTCCGTTTTTAAAATTGTTCAGGACCTTGAACCGTTTGTCCTGGGAAATATCGCCGGACAGAACCGCACAGCACTGGCCATACTGCTCAAGTTTTTCAGACAGGGTCCGGGCAGTATCTTTCCGGTTGACAAACAAAATGACGCGTTCGAGCTTCTCTGAGGTGATCAGGTTGAACACATGTTTGAATTTGTCATCTTCTGTAGAGATATAAACGATCTGTTCAATACTGTCTGCCGCAGTCTGCTCCGGATCAATCTCGATCTGGACCGCATCTTTGGTGGTCCAGCTGTCGGCCAGCCGTAGCACGTCTTCTGTGAGTGTGGCAGAAAAAAACAGGGTCTGGCGTTTGTCCTTGTGCGGCGTTTTGTGCACAATCCTGCGGACATCGGGTATAAAACCCATATCAAGCATCCGGTCCGCCTCGTCAATGACCATGATCTCTACCCTTGACGGATCAATCAGCCTCTTGTTCATGAAGTCGATCAGCCGTCCGGGGGTTGCGGCAATGACATCCACGGGTTTTCCTGTGAGCTGGTCCTGTTGTTTTTTATACCCGGTACCGCCGTAAACGGAAACGATCCGCAAGGGTGTATAGCGGGCCAGGGCTTTGAAGTCTTTCTCAATCTGGTAGACGAGTTCCCGGGTGGGGGCAAGGATGATGGAGCGCGGTGCGCCTTTAGGGTTCCGTTTCTGCTGCTTGATGAATTGATGGAGCAGGGTGATGATAAAGCTGGCACTTTTTCCAGTTCCGGTCTGAGCCTTTGCAGTTGCATCTTTTCCCTCAATGGTGTGGGGAAGCAGCTGGGCCTGGATCGGTGTGCAGTATTCGAATTTCAGATCGGCAATGGCATGCATGACACTCCAGGGCAGATCAAAATCATGGAACCGGGTTTTCCCCTCAACCGGTTCCACTTTGAAGTCGTCAATGGTCCATCGTTTTCTGGGCGGCTTTTTCTGAGCCGGCCTTTTGTTCCTGTTCTGCTGAGGACCACCTTGGCGTCGGTCTTTTTTCTGATGCTCTTTTGGGGGGCGTTTTGTCTGCCGGGCGTCTTTCGAATCTGTTTCGTCCTGTCTGGGGAGTAGTGAATCAGGGACAAAAGAGGCCTTTTCCTTTTTGGAAATCAGTTTGCTTTTTAAAAATGTGAAGAATTTTTTCAATGGTTCTTTGTCTTTATCGCATCTTGTATCGTGTTAATAGAAAGCCGGCAGCCTATGCCGGCTGATAGGGGTGTCGGGCCGCCTGGTATTGCCTGTAATCTGAATGGGTTTTAACAGACCCTGCCTGGTTTGGGAAGCTAAAAAGCCAAAGATTAATGCTCATCCGCCGCCCACCAGGGGTAAAAGGTCTATACGGGACTGGTCCGGCACAGGCGTGGTTTCAAAGTTCGGGCTGGAGACCAGCCGGTTGTTCAGTCGGACCACAGAACAGAACTCTGTATTGTCCAGCGTGGTCAGCAGGGAGGCAATGGTCATCCCTTCTGACCAGGGCAGGGGTTTTTCATTCACAATTATCATGGATCATGACACCCCGTGCTGTTTAAGCAGATCAACCACCTCGGGGAAATCAATGCCCAGGCGTTTGACCGTGGCCAGTGTGGGAATACCGTTATTATTCCAGCCACGGCGGCGGTAAACCGCGTCTTTGAGCAGTTCGTATTCTTCTTCTCTTTTCCGGCGCAGCCGGGTTATTTTTTCATCTGTGTCCATGGCGCTGGGATCAATGCCGTACTTTTCCTCGAGCTGAGCATCGTAACGGGTTGACCTTGATTCGTACTCTTCTGTGGTGACCGGCCCCATGGCACGGTAAGGCAGGGTGTCATGCTCGCGGGTCCCATATCCCATCTTCAGGTTGAAAATTCGCTGGAAATTATAAACTGCCTCGCTCATGGTGATCAGGTCTTCAGAGGAAACCCGGCGGCCGGTGACCGCGCTGAAAAAATCAGCATACCACGCCACATGTTTCACCACTTTGGCCGGTTCCCCTGTCTGGTGGTTGTCTTCGGGCACGATATCATTCCAGGGCAGCTTGCAGAGCCCGCAGAGGCTGAACCATGTCCTGAACATGGGGAACCAGTGCAGGGCTTCTGCTTTGTTTTCAAAGGTGGGCATGAAATTGTGGACCATGTCCAGGAAGATCAGCCACGCTTCATCATGCTGGGGGCCTTTGAGAGCAAGGCCGTACCCGCCCTGCTGGGCCAGGCTTTCCTTGGTGATGTATTCTGAGAACTCCAGTCCCTTGGATTCCATGCCGATGTCCTGCATAAAATCACTGCTGGCATTGAAATCTCTGGCAAAAATGGTTTTCATCTGACGGATCCCTTTGCCGACAATGGCACCGAATCCCTTTCCGGAAGCCATCTGGTGGATCAGTTCCAGGGCGCTGAACCGGTTGCCGAAACTAATATCCATGCCATTGGTATGATCGGTGGTGATCTCTTTGTTTTCAAAGCATTCCATGACAAACCCGATGGCAGTTCCCACAGAAATGGTATCCAGCCCGTAGGCATCGCAGTAGAAATTAATTTCCAGAACCGTGTGCGGGTCAAAGATCCCCAGGTTGGAGCCGCACCCGGCACAGGTTTCATATTCAGGGCCGTCTACAAAGACCTTCCGGCCCTTATAGGGGCCGGTGAACGGGACAAAATCCTTTACCCCGTGCGCACAGGCAACAGCGCACCCTTTCCAGCAGCCGTCAAAGCCTTTGTCAAAAATCAGTTCAAACGCTTCTTCACCGATAAGGCGTGCTTCCGGATGGGTTCCGTATTTAAAATTATGAACCGGCAGGCAGTCATGGTCGTTCATAATGGGAACAATATGGGTGGTGCCCACCAGGGCCATGCGGTTCTGCTTGGGGTCGAGCTTTACAATTTCCTTGGCATGGGCCTTGGTAACGGTTTTAAGGGCCTCGGGATCGGCCGGTGCATTGGTGTTCATGTTGATCTTACCAAAACGCGCCACCAGGGCTTTGATTTTTTTATTGGAAAAGACCGTGCCAATACCGCCGCGGCCGGCCTGTTTGTATCTTACCCGTTTCCGGCCGGCATCCCACCAGGAAAAATTCAGACAGCCGAAATAGGTATGTTCAGCCCCAGGGCCTGCAGTGACCACTGAGATATTCATGGGGGCATCACCATCAAAAAACGCAGTGAGATCATCTGAAAGGGCGTATGCATCTTCCGGCAGGTTGTCTGCACTGTAAATTTTAATGCATTCATCAATCCCGTCGATGAGGATAATAATATCCTCTTCTGCCTGCCCGTCAATCTGAAGGGCATCAAACCCGGCAAATTTTTTATACGGCCCGAAATAGCCGCCGACATTGGAGTCAATCGGTGCCCCGGTCAGCGGGGAAATAGAAGTAACAATGCTTTTTCCGCCCCCCGGATACCCTGGCGTGCCGCCCAGGGGACCCGAAGAAATACAGACCGGGTTTTCCGGGTCATTCCACCGGGTGCCAGAGGTGACGGCATTCCACATCAGCCAGAGGTCATATCCCTTGCCGCCGATGAATCGGTCTTTGATTTCTTCGGCAATGGGCAGGATTTCGATCCGGTCTGAACCGAGGGTGATATGAAGGGCCTGGTCGGTATAGCCGTGTCGGATCGGTGCGCGTTTATAGGCAAGCGCGGATTTCTCCGTGAGCTTTATGGGATTCATTCTTATGCTCCTTGGCGGTTTCGGAAGCCGTTGGCAGCGCCTCGGGGCATCCTTGCTGAATTAATTTACAATCCTATATTATAACACACCTGGCCGGTCAAGTATATACAGGCAGACAGCCGGGATTCAAAGACGGCTGATCTGAATGGAGAAAGCCGCTGAAAAAAAAAGAAATGATTCATCCGGCTGGGTTACGATTTGGTAATAAACCATCAAAATCCCTTGACTTTTGGGCGGATTCATTGTTAACCAGACAGATGAAAGTCTATGATTATGATGACAAAAGGTAACAAAAATGTTCATATTGGCGAATTTTTTTCAGGCTGTTGCAGTGGTCCTCGACCTTGCGCTTAATATCTATCTGTGGATTGTGATTGCCGGAGCCGTCCTTTCCTGGGTGAGTCCTGATCCTTATAATCCCATTGTACGCATTATCAACAATCTGACAGAGCCGGTTTTTTATCAGATACGCAAAAGACTTCCGGTTAATTTCGGGGGCCTGGATATATCACCGATAATTGTTATTTTGGCCATTTATTTTCTGCAGGTATTTCTCGTCGGCAGTCTGCACGGACTGGCACGTTCATTTGCATAACCAAAGAGAGGTGAGTCATGGGTATTACGCCGCTGGTTGTCAAACAAAAGGAATTCAGCACAAAGTTTCGCGGATTTGATGTCCAGGAAGTGGATTATTTTCTCGAGGATGTGGCCCGGGAACTGGAGGCTCTGAATCAGAAAATCCAGCGTCTTCAGGAAGAAAACCATCGCCTGGACCTGGAGAACCAGGGCTATCGGAAACGGGAAAACTCCATGAAAAATGCCATGATCCAGGCCCAGAAAGTCCTTGACCAGATGAAAGACAACGCCAAAAAATCAAGCCAGGTGATTATTGCCAATGCAGAGGTTGAGGCGGAAAAAATATTAAACAGAGCCCACAAACGGCTTTCCCAGCTTCACAGCGATATTATCGAACTCAAGCGTCAGCGGATCCAGCTGGAAATGCAGATCAGTTCAGTCCTGGAATCCCATTCCAAGCTTATCGAGATGACCAAGGAGGAAAACAAGGCAGCAGACGAGGCGGACGCTACCTTGAAGTTTATCAAACAGGCTTAAATCATTCCCATTCAATATTCATAGCATTTGCACCATTAGCGAGGGTCTACCATGGCTGAGATTGATGCGTTTTTCAAACTGATGCACGAACAGGGGGCCTCTGACCTCCACCTGGCCTCGGGCCAGCAGCCGGCCATCCGGCTTCACGGTGACATCGAAAGAATCAAATATGATGTCCTGACCAGCGATAAACTCAGAAGTCTGTTATACGAAATCACCTCTCAGGAAAAAATCAAGGTGTTTGAAGAAACCGGGGATGTGGATTTCGGTTATGAAATTCCAGGACTTGCCCGTTACAGGGCAAACTATTTCATGCAGAAAAACGGTATTGCAGCCGTCTTTCGTGAAATCCCCTCGGAAATACTGACAGCGGAGCAGCTCGGCCTGCCGCCTGTGATATCCAAACTTGCAGATCTTCCCAGAGGCCTGGTACTGGTTACAGGCCCTACCGGGTCAGGTAAATCAACAACACTGGCCGCCATCATCGATCAGGCCAACCGGACGCGAAAAGATCATATCATCACAGTGGAAGACCCCATCGAGTTTGTCCACAGAAGCCAGAACTGTATTGTCAACCACCGGGAAGTCGGCCTGCATACGGAAACCTTTTCCTCGGCATTAAGAGGGGCGCTGCGTGAAGACCCGGATATTATCCTGGTGGGTGAGCTCAGGGATCTTGAAACTATTTCGCTGGCCATAGAGGCCGCGTCCACCGGTCATCTGGTCTTTGGCACCCTGCATACATCAAGTGCTGCCAAGACGGTTGACAGGATAGTTGAGGTCTTTCCATCCACAGAGCAGGCCCAGATCCGTTCCACCCTCTCGGACGGGCTCAGAGCCGTGGTGGCCCAGACATTGTTTAAGCGGGTGGATCAGAAAGGGCGGTGTGCAGCCCTGGAAATCCTGGTGGCCACCCCTGCGGTGCGCAACCTGATCCGGGAAGCCAAGACCCACCAGATTCCGTCCATGATCCAGACCGGTAAGCAATACGGAATGCAATTGCTGGACGAGGCAATTATGCAGTTGTACAAAAAAGGATGGATCAGCCCGGATGAAGCCTATGGCAAGGCCAATAACAAATCCATTTTCAGGCCGTACCTGAAGAATCCGCCGGCGGATTTTACCGAAGCCTGATCATTTTTCACCCTGAGCGGTGAAGGAAGGCCGTATGAAAAAACAACAGATCGACCATATCCTGACACAGATGCTGGCATCCCATACCAATGTATCGGATTTGAATTTCACACCTGGCAAACCGATCCAGGTTGAAAGCTCAGGAGAGCTGGTAACGGTTGAAATGAGCCCGGATTTTAAATGCCTGACACCGTTTCAGACAGAAATGGTTGCCCTGAACCTGATGAACAACAGCCGCAAATTGATTGAAACATTGATCCGGGAAGGTTCTTGTGACCTCTCCTATCAATTGGCAGACAAGGCCCGGTTCAGGGTGAATATTTTTTCACGGTCTGGAAATTATACGGTTGTCCTCAGAAAGCTTGAAACGAAAATCCCCACCATTGAGGAACTCAAACTGCCTAAATCCTTTCATAAAATGGCAGAGGAACGCAATGGCATTATTTTTGTGACCGGTGCCACAGGGTCTGGTAAATCAACCTCTCTTGCTGCGCTGCTGGATAAAATAAACGAGACCAAGTCTGTTCACGTGATCACTCTTGAAGACCCCATCGAATACCAGCACTCCCAGAAAAAATCAACCTTCAACCAGCGGGAACTCGGGTCGGATTTTGATTCCTTTGCCAACGGGCTGAGGGCAGCGCTGCGCCAGGCCCCCAAAGTGATTCTCGTGGGAGAGATGCGGGACCGGGAAACAGTTGAAATCGGCCTGTCTGCTGCAGAAACCGGTCACCTTGTCCTGTCGACCCTCCATACGGTGGATGCCGGTCAGACGATCAACCGTGTCCTGGGTATGTTTAATACGGAAGAGGAAAAACAGATTCGGATCCGTCTGGCCGATACTATTCGCTGGGTCGTTTCCCAGCGCCTGCTGCCGAGAATCGGGGGCGGTCGGGTGGCCGCGTTTGAAATTATGGCATCCAACCTGCGGGTCAAGGATTCCATCCTCCACGGAGAAAGCGAAGGCAAAACCTTTAATGACATCATTACTGCAGGAAAGGCCCAGGAAATGATCACTTTTGACGAGGATATCGTTTCTCTGTATGAAAATGGGGATATCAGCGAGGATATTGCAGTTTCTTATTGTTCCCGTAAGGATGTTGTTAAACGGGGACTTGATGCCATTAAGAGCGCACGCGGAGAAACGACCACAAAAATCGATTCCCTGGAAATCGACCATGGCTATCAAGGAAACTAAATCATGAACCTGACCTGCCAGCATTGCAAAACGCGTTTAAATCTTGCAGACGATAAAATCCCCAAAGGCCGGGAAGCCACTGTCACCTGTCCGAAATGCAAGGAAAAAATTGTCATTCCGCCAGCCAGGCCGGCGTCCCGCCCGGCAAAAGAAAATGCAGGTTTCCAGCAGACTGAAATTTTCCCGGAAAACCGGATGAATGCCCTGGTCTGCATCATGGATGACGCGCTTGAGAAAAAAACGGTCCAGTCTCTCAAGCATCTTGGCTATCATGTGAGTGTTCCGGCAAGCAGCCAGTCTGCAATAGAAAAAATGGCCTACCATATTTTTCATCTGGTCATACTGGATGAAGCATTTGAGCAGGGGCAGGGCATGGCCAGGATCATTGAAAAAATGAATGGCATTGATATGTCGCTGAGGAGACGATCCTGCCTGGTGATGGTCAGCCAGAGCATTCGAACTGATGACAACATGGCCGCGCTTCATAACAGTGTCAACGCAATTTTGAATGCAGCGGATGCCGCCCATATGGAGCCGTTTCTTGCAAAAGCGGCAGCAGACCATAAGAACCTGTATGCTGTGTATAATGAATCCTTAAAACTTGCCGGCAAGGCATAAAATTCCATTCCGGCCTCAATACCATGATCATTCGAAACTGGTACGATCCCTATGATTTCAAGGAATGGCTCAAACGGGCCTTTTCCCTGGTCAACATCGCCCTGTTTGTCTTGACAGCCACCTTTGTGGTCAGTGAATTCCGGTTTGACTGGTGTGAACATGCCATCGGAACCTTTCTGGCCTCGACCAATGATGCGCGCCCCCAGACCGGCGCGATCTGGGAAGCGGGGAAGCAGACCTCAAATGCCCATGCCTACTTGAATGAAGTGGTGAACCGCAAAGAAAACGCCAGGCAGGATACTGCACAGGCAGACTCCTTTTCAGCACTTGCTGAACGCCTTCTTCCGGGACAGTGGGTGACACTGGAAAAAGACCGGTTTAAAGCATTGTATCTCTCCCTGGAAAAAAATGCAGCCCTTTCTGTGATGGAACCGGCGCAACTGGTCTGGCTGCTGAACGGCAGACAATTGGAGCGGATTTTTTGTGAAGGAACCCGTAACGGGATAAAAGTCTATTTTATCGACTCCCAGAATCGGGTGATTCATCAGCTCACCCTGGATCATGAAAAAATTCAGAAGATAGAGGCCGGAGAAGAAGCTGCAGAGGGGAAATTATCCGATATTGAGGCGTTCCAGGACCGGGTTTATTCTGCCGGGCAGTTTTTCAATGCCGTCTTCAGGCTGCCCAGGGATATTCTGCCGGACCTTATCCAGGACCCGGATATCCTGCTTCGCCAGGATGGCCGGATGACCCGGGTGGGGATCTGGAACGAAGCAAAAAACGGGTATATTGTGCTGGGATTTGAATTTGAGCAGGACGGCCGGACAAAAATTGTCTACCTCAAAGGCAGGGAATGGGCTGTCTGGCAATTGAGCTTGAATCTCAGAGGAGAATCACAATGAGATTCTTTTTAATGCTGGTCTCCTGGATCCGGTTCTGCTTATATGCCGGTCTTGCTGCAGCAGCCGTGATGGTTCTGGCGGGCCTGGGCCTGGTGGTCCATACTGCCGGCGATCTGCCCCGCCTGCCGTCACCGCTCAGCCGGATTATAGAAACACCGCAGACCCAGATTTTTGCGGCCAACGGACAGACGCTTGTCACTCTGGGAGAACGGAAAACCATTCCCCTGGATATGGTATCCAAGGACTTTATCAATGCCATACTCGCGGTGGAGGACCACCGCTTTTTTGAGCATCACCGTATAAATAAGCTCAGGACCGTTAAAGTTCTCTATCTGACCCTGTGCAAGGG
>CAZLNA010000017.1:0-14057 GCA_964560485.1 uncultured Desulfobacula sp.
CCCATACACCGGACGCTCTTGAATCTGTGCTGATGACCCTGAAAGGCATGGCACCGAAGCGCCTGATAACCGTTTTCGGCTGCGGCGGCGACCGGGACAAAACCAAGCGTCCCGTCATGGGAGAGATTGCTGCACGCTTCAGCCACATTGCCCTGGTAACATCGGACAACCCGCGGACAGAAGATCCGGATGCTATTATTGCAGATATTCTGACAGGCATGGGAAATGCCGTACCCGTGTCTGATACTGATCTGGCAGCCACGCCCCTGAAAAAAGGGTATCTGGTCGAGCCTGACCGTGAACGTGCGCTGGTGAAGGCCATACAGCTTTCAAAACCCGGGGATACCATTCTTGCAGCCGGCAAGGGGCACGAGACCTACCAGATCACCAGCGAAGGGCGTCGGCACTTTGACGACCGTGAAATTCTGGCCGCGTCCTCAGGTGCCATGGCCCGCAACTTTACCCCCATGGCCTGGACTGTAGAGGATATCACGTCAGCACTGGGGCAGGCGCCTGTGATTGACAGCACGGACAGCGGGCTGTCCTTTGCCGGTATCAGCACTGATTCGCGGACCATTGCACCGGATCATCTCTTTGTTGCTCTCAAGGGAGAGACCTTTGACGGGCATTCTTTTATCACATCCCTTGCACAGAAACAGATCAAGGGATTTATTGCGCAGCAGGATGAAAACAGTACCATATTAGATGAGATCCAATCCCTGGCACAGGACAGAAATCTGGTGTTTTTCCAGGTGCCGGACACCCGTATTGCGTTGGGACAGCTGGCCCGGTATCAGCGGCTGCGATCGAATGTCAAGCTGGTCGCTGTTACCGGTTCCAGCGGAAAAACAACTACCCGGAAACTGCTTGAAAAAATCTTTGAGACCCGGTTTCACACCCTGGCCACCCAAAAGAACTTCAACAATGAAATCGGTGTACCCCAGACCCTTTTAAAGCTTTCAGCAGCGCATGAATGGGCTATCATTGAAATGGGGATGAATCATGCTGGAGAAATATCACGATTGACTCAGATGGCTCTCCCCGATATTTGCCTGATCACGAATACCGGCGGCGTTCACCTTGAGGGGCTGGGCAGCATTGATAATGTGGCCCGGGCAAAAGCAGAAATATTTGAAGGGGTCAGAAAAAACGGCACCGCCATTCTTTTTTCACAGGACCGGAGTAAATCAATACTTCAGACCGCTGCCGGACAGCACCCCAACATTGAACGCATCCTGTTTTTCGGTTCCGGAGAAAACAGTTCTGTCTGTGCAGAAGAAATTGAAACCCGTCCCGGTACCACTGAATTCATCGTCAGGATGGATCAGGCTGCCTGCCCGGTCAAAGTAAACTCTCCTGCCCGTTTCATGGTGGACAACTGCCTGGCTGCAATCACAGTTGCACGGTCTGCCAGAATTGACTGGCCTGAAATCCAGATGGGCATCCAGTCATTCACACCGGAAACCGGCCGTATGAACATTTCCCATCTCACAGACGACATTCATCTGATTGATGATACTTACAATGCCAATCCGGATTCAATGGCCCAGGCATTAAATACACTGGCTGCCGTCAGTAATGGACAGCAGACCATCGCCATTTTAGGAGATATGCTTGAGCTGGGAACGGCATCTGAACAACTCCATTATGAAGTCGGTCAGAGAGCTGCCGCACTGGGAATTGAACAGCTCTTTTTGTTTGGGGCACAAATGAAAGCAGCCCAAACAGGTGCAGCAGATGATGGAATGGACAACGCACACATTTTCTGGGGCAGTAAACAAGAAATTATAGCGTCTGTGATTGCAGCCATGGTCCCAGGCGCCTGGATACTGGTAAAAGGATCCAGGGGAACAGCCATGGAAACACTTGTTACAGATCTTACCCGGCAGGTTAACCGCTCAACTCGGGGGGAGGAAATATGAAAAAAAGAATTAAAGAAAGGCGTTCATTTCTGGACAGGCGAAAATTTTCCTATACGTCCTACTCACCGGAAAGACGCTCCGGAATGGACAGACGTGCCTGTGTGAACAAAAAAGCTGACACTGCAAGGGTGGCATAAAAGGACGGCATGCTCTACGAATTTTTATACCCGTTCCATGTGGACTTCTCGTTTCTGAACATTTTCAGATATATTACGTTCAGAACCATTTACGGTGGCCTGACCGCCTTTTTGATCTGTTTTCTCTTCGGCCCTCTGGTCATCCGGAAACTCTCCGAGCTTCAAATCGGACAGATCATCCAGACCGACGGACCGCAATCCCACCTGGGCAAACAGGGCACACCGACCATGGGGGGGATTCTGATCCTGTTTTCTATTTTTGTCACCACCCTGGTCTGGGGCAATCTTTCCAATCACTATGTGAATATCCTTTTGCTGGCCCTGCTTTTGTTCGGCGGTATCGGTTTTGTGGACGATTACCTGATGCAGATCAAAAAGCGGAACATGGGATTTACAGCCAAAAGTAAATTCATGCTCCAGGTATTATTCGGTCTGCTTATTTCCTGGCTGATTTATCAGTGCCCGGATTTCAACACAACGCTGACTATCCCCTTTTTCAAAGATGTCGCGCCTGACCTGGGGCTGTTATATATTCCCTTTGCCTGTCTTGTGATTGTCGGGACCAGCAATGCCGTGAATCTGACTGACGGACTGGACGGACTGGCCATCGGGCCCTATATCGTTGCCTCAGTGACCTATATGTTTTTTGCCTATGTATCCGGGCACAACCAGTTTGCCGAATACCTCCATGTCCGCCACATCGCCTCAGCCGGTGAAATATCCATTGTCTGCGGCGTATTGGCCGGGGCCGGCATGGGCTTTTTATGGTTCAATGCACACCCGGCCCAGATATTTATGGGTGATTCAGGCTCCATCCCTCTGGGCGGTATCCTGGGAACCATCGCCGTGGTCACTAAACAGGAAATTCTCCTTCTGGTCGTGGGAGGCCTTTTTGTGATTGAAGCGCTGTCAGTCATTATCCAGGTCACCTATTTTAAAATGACAAAAGGCAAACGAATTTTCCGGATGGCTCCCCTGCACCATCATTTTGAGTTGAAAGGCTGGCATGAATCCAAGGTTATCGTCAGGTTCTGGATTATTTCCATCACCCTGGCCCTGCTCTCTTTGGGAACCTTAAAAATAAGGTAGGCAATTGACGATTAATTGTGACACATATCATCTGGTAATCGGACTGGGACGTTCAGGTCAGTCCATGGCCAAATACCTGCTTGCCACGGGCAAACGGGTGGTGGGCACAGATATTGATCCGTCTAAAACCGATGCTGCTGAAAGGCTCAATGCCCTGGGAATTCCCACCCAGATCGGTTTCCATGACCAGGAAACCTTTGATAATGCTGCCGTACTGGTGCCGAGCCCGGGAATCCCGCCCACACTTTCCTATATCCAAACGGCGGCAGAAAAAGGCGTGCCAGTGGAAAGCGAGCTCGATATTTTCTATAAAGCCAATACCCTTCCTGTGGTGGCCATCACCGGTACCAACGGTAAGACCACCACCACCACACTCATTGCTGAGATGCTTGATGCATGCGGTTATCGCCCCTTTGTCTGCGGAAATATTGGAACGCCTCTGGTGGAAATGTTTTTAACCAGTGAAACCTATGATGTGGTTGTGGCTGAAGTCTCCAGCTTTCAAATGGATATTTCCAGGCGATTCAAACCAGATGTCGGGGTTCTGCTCAACATCAGTGAAGATCACCTTGACCGGTACGAAACCTTTGATGCCTACACCAAGGCCAAATGGCGCCTGTTTGAAAACCAGACCGGCGAAGATACAGCTGTTGTCAATGCGTCATTACCCGGATTTACCGCCTTTGAACAAAACAGCCGTGCCACGGTTATGGGCTTTGCACCGGCCGGATGTTCTGCTGGTAGCTGTCATGCCAGTATATATCCCGATCATGTCAATATCCTGTTGGGAAACACCCAGTGCACCATCCCTGCTGAATCCATCCCAGGACTGCCCGGCAGTCACAACCGGGAAAACCTGGCTGCTGCAGTGCTGGTCGGTTTGGCACTCAAGGCTGATATGACCTGCCTGCAACAGGGTGCGCAAGACTTTAAAAGTTTGTCTCACAGGATTGAATTTGTTGAGCAGATCAATGGCATTGATTTTTACAACGATTCAAAAGCAACCAACACGGATGCAGTGTTCCGGGCCATTCAGGCATTTGAAAACAACATTATCCTCATTTTGGGCGGACGGGGGAAAGGGACTGATTTTTCACAATTGATCCCTGTCGTAAATACATCTGTGAAGACCATTGTTGCGTTGGGTGAAACCGCTGTCAGTATTGTTGAAACCTTTTCCCCTGTCTGTCCGGTTCTCCGGGCAGAAAACATGGAAGACGCTGTTCAAAAAGCATTTGGGGCTGCCACTGCAGGAGACACCATATTATTGTCACCGGCCTGCGCCAGTTTTGATCAGTATGAGAATTATGTGGCGCGTGGTAAAGATTTCATCGCTCAGGTCAATCATCTGAAAAACGGGGTCGACGCATGACATCACACAGCCGCATACACCCGTTCTTCAGCGAAAAAGCCATTCTTTTTCCAGTCATCATGCTCTGTGGAATCGGTATTGTCATGGTTTACTCAGCCAGTTCTGCCATCAGCATGGCGAACCATGACACCTTGTTTTACTATATGAAAAAACAGGCCATCTTCTTTGGCCTCAGCCTGGGAATTATGTTTGTTGCGGCCTCATTTCCTTTCAAAGCGTTTCAACATCTTTCCTATCTGATCCTGATTGCCGCCCTTGCCCTGCTGGTGGCTGTATTGATTCCATCGCTGAACGTGGAGGCCAACGGTGCGAGCCGGTGGCTGAACCTTGGTGGCTTCACTTTTCAGCCGGCAGAATTCGCAAAACTGGCACTGATCATTTTTCTGGGATATTCCCTTTCTAAAAAACAGACCATGATAAAAGACTTTTCTGTGGGATTCATACCCCATGCACTGGTGTTCGGTTTGTTTGCATGCCTGATCATTATCCAGCCCGATTTCGGCACCATCGTGGTGATGGGTGCCATCACCTGGGGCATGATGTTCATTGCCGGGGTAAGGATCCGGCATCTGCTGTCCCCGGCGCCTCTTATCATTCCACTGGTTTATTTTCTGGTGGTCAAAGTTGACTACCGGCTGGAACGGATACTGATCTTTTTCAACCCCTGGCAGGACCCATATGGCAAAGGATATCAGATCACCAATTCTCTCAAAGCTTTTGGATCTGGCGGATTTTTCGGAAAAGGCATTGGTCTGGGCATGCAGAAAATGCATTATCTGCCAGAACCCCATACAGATTTCATTTTTTCCATTATTGGTGAGGAGCTCGGGCTGGTGGGCGTATTAGCAGTCTTGGCACTCTATCTGATTCTTCTGTTTAAAGGCATTCAGATTGCAAAGAACACCACCAGTGTGTTCGGTGCCATCACTGCTGCCGGATTGACAATTTATATCGGCGTCCAGGTGATGATCAATACCGGGGTCGCGTTGGGACTGCTTCCGACAAAGGGCCTGACTCTGCCTTTCATCAGTTACGGAGGCACATCTTTAATTATCAACATGGCGGCCATGGGAATTTTAATGAATATCGGAGCATCTGTCGGTCATGAACGAACCGTTTAAGCTGATCATAGCCGGTGGGAAAACCGGCGGTCATCTCTTTCCTGGGATTGCTGTTGCCCAGGCTGTCCAGAGGATGACGCCCCGTGCCGACATTCTCTTCGTGGGAACCCGTGCCCCGTTTGAAACCAGCACCCTGAAATCATACGGTTTTGCGCACAGAGCCATCTGGTCAAAACCTGTCAAAGGGGGAAGCCTTCTCCATAAGATCAGTGCCCTGGGAATCGTATCCGTCTCCCTGGTTCAATCGATAGGTATCATGATCGGCATGAAACCTGATTTTGTCCTCGGTGTGGGCGGATTCTCTTCCTTTGCTGTGGTACTGGCTGCATGGCTGATGAATATTCCCACTGCAGTCCAGGAACAAAACACCATACCCGGCATGACCAATCGGCTGCTGGCCCGCTTTACCAGAACCATTTTCACTGCTTTTAAACAGACACAGGATTTCTCTGAAAACCCGAAAACCAAATTTGTGGGGAATCCGGTCCGGCGACCTGAACCGACTGATGATAAATTATGCCGCACCTGTAAAGATCTTGATCCGGACCGGTTCACCCTGCTCATCACCGGCGGCAGCCAGGGGGCACACAGCATTAACCACGCTGTAATTGATGCACTGGCCAGAATGGAAAACCTAGAAGATATAAACATCATCCATCAGACCGGGGTATCAGATGAATCTTTTGCCCGTAACCAGTATCGTCAGCTGGGCATCCAGGCGGATGCCAGGGCCTTTTTTACCCGGATGCCGCAAATCATGGCGAGTGCTGACCTGATCATTGCCAGGGCAGGTGCAGGCACCCTGGCTGAACTGGCTATCAATGGGAAACCTGCTCTTCTGGTACCTTTTCCGCATGCGGCAGATGACCACCAGACGGTTAATGCAGAGGCCTTTGCCCGGCAGGGTGCTGCAGTGGTGATAAAGGATAATCAATTATCCGGCCAGACAGTTAAAGACCTTGTGGAGGATCTGTTCAACGACCGTCAAAAATTGACTGAAATGGCATCGGCTATGAAACAGCTGGCCATGCCGGATGCTGACAGGGCTATTGCCCGCCATATACTGCAAACAAAGGGAGATGGGAAATAATTATGTATCAGAAAGACTATCACATCCATTTTGTCGGCATCGGTGGTATTGGCATGAGCGGTATTGCGGAGCTGTTGTTGAGCCTGGGATACAAAGTGTCTGGTTCTGACCTGAAATTGTCCCACATCACCCGGCGGCTGGAAGAAAAAAACGGCGTCATTTTTAAAGGCCACGCCAAAGAACAGGTCACAGGTGCTGATGTGGTGGTCACGTCTTCTGCGATTGCTGAAGAAAACCCGGAAGTCGTTCAAGCCAGAGAACTTGGCATGTCCATCATTCCACGGGCTGAGATGCTGGCCGAATTAATGCGGATCAAATACTCCATTGCTATCTCGGGTGCCCATGGAAAAACCTCCACCACATCTATGATTTCACAGATTCTCAACACTGCAGGCCTCGATCCAACAGTCATCATCGGTGGCCTGCTCAAAGGACTGGATACGAATGCACTGCACGGCAGCGGCGAATTTATCGTGGCTGAGGCAGATGAAAGTGACGGATCTTTCCTGAAATACGCCCCAGCCATTGCTGTTGTCACCAATATCGACCTTGAGCACCTTGATTTTTATACCGGCATAGAAGATATCAAGGATAAATTCGTCCAGTTCATCAACTCGATCCCTTTTTACGGCCTGGCCATTCTCTGTCTGGACAATGATCATATCCAGAATATTTTACCCCGGATCAAGGTTCGGCACACATCCTATGGCATGTCTGCCCAGTCAGACCTTCAGGCCAGACAACTGACCTTTAAAAACAATAAAAGCAGCTTTAAAGTTTATCACCGTGAAAGGCATTTAGGCGAAATCCAGCTGAACCTGGCCGGCCGGCACAATGTGTTGAACTCCCTGGCCGGCATTGCCGTCGGCCTTGAACTCGACATCGAATTTGAAACCATCAAACAGGCACTGGAACAGATGGAGGGGGTCAAACGCCGGCTTGAACTGAAAGGCAGAAAAAATGGTGTCATGGTGATAGATGACTACGGGCATCACCCCACCGAGATCATGGCCACCCTGACCGCTATCCGGGAAAGCTACAAGGACAAACGTCTCTTAGTGGCTTTTCAGCCCCATCGATATTCCCGGACCAAAGGGTTGTTTGATGAATTTACCCGTTCCTTTTACCACTCTGACATCCTGATTGTTCTTCCAATTTATGCTGCCAGTGAAGAAAAAATAGAAGGGGTGGATGCCCAGGCGCTTTGCAACGGCATTGCCAAACACGGTCATAAAGATGTGTCATTTGCACCTGACTTTACCCAGGCCCTGTCAATGATCACTCACAAAGTCCAGAAAGGTGACATTGTACTCACTCTGGGTGCGGGCGATATCTATACACTTGGAGAAAAACTGGTGGATCTTTTATAAGACATGCAGAACCGGACACAAACATATGCCCAGCTGACGGAAAAATTCGGTCTATTGGCAGATGAACCCATGAAACGCCGCACCTCCTTCAGGGTGGGCGGGCCTGCAGATCTCTTTGCCGAGCCAAAAAGCGTTGAAGTATTGACCGCACTCATCGCTGCAGCACGTCAGCATCAGATCCCGGTCACTCTGATTGGGTCCGGCACCAATCTTCTGGTATCTGATCTGGGTATCCGCGGGATGGTGATCACCACGCGGCGTTTAAAAACCGGTATCCGTGTGCTTTCTGAAACCGGCAGCCAGGCGCTTGTGCGCGCCGGTGCCGGTGAGAGGCTGGCAGCGGTCTGCCGGTTCGCTGCAGACAACGGGCTGTCCGGGCTTGAATTCAGCGCCGGTATCCCCGGAACTGTCGGCGGCGCTGTCATCATGAACGCCGGCACACCCAAGGGCTGTATGGGAAATATCATTGACCAGGTGACCCTTCTGAACCGGCAGACCCTTGAGATCCATTCGGTTGGCAAAGAAGAGATCAATTTTAAATACAGGGACTCTGGCCTAAACGGTATTGTCCTGGCCTCTGTTCTCTGCCTTGAAAAGGCTGAGCCGCCAGTAATCAGGCAGGCGATGGATAATACTATTGAAAATAAGAAACACACACAACCGATCAGTGCTGCCAGTGCTGGCTGTTTTTTTAAAAACCCGGTTGCGGGCAAGCCGGCCGGTCAGCTTATCGAAGAAGCCGGTTTGAAAGGGAAACGGATCAATGACGCCCAGGTTTCAACGGTCCATGCCAATTATATTGTCAACCTTGCGAACGCAAGCTGCAAGGACATCCTGGAACTGCAGCAACAGGTTCAAAAGACCGTCATGGATAAATTCAACATTAAACTTGAAGTGGAAGTGAGGGTTGAAGGTGAGTAAAAAAAGAAAACCGAACCGGTATAAACCAGATCTTGTCAAGACAGACGCTGTGAAACCGGATGCAGGGTTTGGTATTGATTTCTGCCTGAAGTGTATTTTAACTGTCGCTGTCATCAGCCTTATCAGCCTGGCCTCAATTTTTATCCATGATTTTCTGACTCAGTCTGACTATTTCAATGTCCGGGAGATATCGATTTCAGGTATTCAACAGGCCACTGAAGATGAAATTATTTCACTGGCCAATCTCAAAAAAGGGGAAAACATATTTGAACTCAATCTCTTTGCCATTGAAAAAAAGATTGTGTCTCATCCATGGGTAAAATCTGCCCGGATAAAGCGTGACCTGCCCGACAAACTGGTTATCTCCATTATTGAACAGCAGGCCCTGGCCATTGTTAAAATAGAGAATCTGGCTGATATCCTCATCAATGTCCATGGTCACCCGTTTAAGGAATACAACCCTGAAAAAGACAGGGTGCAGGATCTTCCGGTCATATCCGGCCTCGATCTGACTGCAGAGAATGATGAATACCTTTTCAAAGGGCCTTTGTTTAACGCCGTCATGGATTTGCTGAACACGCGGGGATTGAGCCATGCCAGACAAATCAAAGCAGATAAAAATACCGGTATTGCCATAATTTTCAATCATGGTGCAAGAACAGCAGATAAGGCTCAAACACGTCAGCTGGAAATCAAACTCGGCTTTTCCGATTTCCACTCAAAACTTAAACGGGCCAACCAGATCAAGCAATTCATGGCAGAACACTTTCCAGAGCGCGCCATTGATACCATGGATATCTGCCGGATACACAAAATTTTCGTTAAAACAAAAGATATCAATGCTCTGCACAACACTTTAGAAAAGGGGGTTTAATTTGCAGGGAAATGAAAAAATAATTGTCGGGCTCGACATCGGTACCACCAAGATATGTGCTGTGGTGGGCGAAATGCTCGAAGATGAGATCAGCATTATCGGGGTGGGGTCCCACCCGTCCACAGGATTGAGAAAAGGGTCTGTGGTGAATATCGAATCTACAGTGGATTCAATCAAAAAAGCGGTTGAAGAGGCTGAACTCATGGCCGGATGCGATATTTCATCTGTCTATGTCGGTATTGCCGGAAACCACATCAAGGGGCTCAACTCTCACGGTATTATCGCCATCAAAGGAAGGGAAATCACAGAGCAGGATGTTGAACGGGTGATTGATGCGGCCAAGGCCATTGCCATTCCAACCGACCGTGAAATTCTGCATGTTATCCCGCAGGAATTCATTGTGGATGATATGACCTCAATTCAGAACCCGGTGGGGATGACAGCCATCCGGCTTGAAGCCAAAGTTCATATCGTTACCGGCGCTGTCTCTTCTGCACGGAATGTTGTTAAATGCTGTAACAAGGCAGGCCTTGAAGTCTGCGACATTGCGCTTGAATCACTTGCATCCGGGGAAGCTGTTCTGACCGGCGAAGAAAAGGAACTGGGTTGTATCATTGCGGATATGGGTGGCGGGACAACTGATCTGGCGCTGTTTAAGGATAATAACCTTAGATTTATCTACGAACTGACCCTGGGCGGTCACAACCTGACCAATGATATTTCCATCGGCCTTCGGACCCCCCTTCCAGAGGCTGAAAAAATCAAACTTGAACATGGCACCTGCCTGCCGACAAATGTTCGCAGCGGTGCAACCATAGAAGTCCCGGCCGTGGGCGGACGGGAACCGAAAAAACTGTCC
This sequence comes from uncultured Desulfobacula sp., assembly GCA_964560485.1. Taxonomy (GTDB): domain Bacteria; phylum Desulfobacterota; class Desulfobacteria; order Desulfobacterales; family Desulfobacteraceae; genus Desulfobacula. The sequence goes on from CAZLNA010000017.1 coordinate 10,756, forward strand.
AAAGGCATACTGGCTGAAATACTTGAACCCAGGGTTGAAGAAATCTTTTCTCTGCTCAAGCAGGAATTGTTTTCAAATGGCCTGGAAAATTCCTTTCCGGCCGGGTTTGTGCTGACAGGCGGGAGTGTCGTGCTTGACGGAATCGTTGAAATAGCAGAATCGGTTTTCAATGTTCCGGTAAGAATCGGAGAGCCGAATAAAATCAGCGGCTTGAAAGATATTGTAAAAAACCCTGCATATGCCACGGGTGTCGGCCTGGTCCTCTTCGGTTCCAGTGCCAGTTGCCAGATGAACTATAAGGATGTGGATCTTCATGGTTTTGCAGGAATATTAAACAGAATGAAAAAGTGGTTTAAAGATATTATTTAATTTTATTGGGAGGTGGATATGGCATTTTCTTATGTGGAAAACGAAAGCTCGGCAAAAATTAAGGTCATCGGTGTGGGCGGTGCCGGCGGAAACGCGGTGAACAACATGATCGACGCCAAGTTAAAAGGTGTTAACTTCATTGTTGCCAACACTGATGTCCAGGCACTTGATGCATCCAAGGCAGAGGTTAAAATCCAGATCGGCAAACAGCTCACTGAAGGACTTGGTGCGGGCGCAGATCCTTCAAAAGGCAGAGATGCCGCCCTGGAAAGCTATGATGAGATAAAAGAGGCACTGGTGGACAGCCATATGGTTTTCATCACGGCTGGGTTTGGCGGTGGAACCGGGACAGGGGCGGCACCGGTCATTGCTGAAATCTGCAAGGACCTTGGGATACTGACGGTTGCCGTGGCATCCAAGCCGTTCTCATTTGAAGGGAAGAAAAGAGAAAAACAGGCCCTTGAAGGACTTGATAAACTTCACGGCATCACCGATACCGTGATCACCATCCCGAATGACCGGCTCAGAGGAATCGCCCCCAAAGGCGCCAGGATGGTGGATATGTTCATCAAAGCCGATGAAATCCTGCACCATTCTGTCAAGGGAATTACCGATCTGATCATGATGCCGGGCCATGTGAACCTCGACTTTGCTGATGTTCGGACCACGATGCAGAAAGCAGGTAAGGCATTGATGGGGATTGGTATTGCCTCCGGGGAAAACCGGGCAGTGGAGGCTGCAGAGCGCGCCATCTCCCACCCGCTGCTTGAAGATATTTCCATTTCAGGCGCCAAAGGGGTCCTCATGAATATTACCTCAAGTTCAGACCTGACCCTTGATGAGATGACCGAAGCATCAGACCGGATCCACCAGGAAGTCGGTGATGATGCAGAAATCATCTGGGGCCAGACCTTTGATGATGAGCTCGGCGATGAAATGAGAATCACGGTCATTGCCACCGGCATCGGGACTGAAGAGGCCATGATAGAAGACAATATCCATCGTTTTGATCCTGCTCAGCAGCCTGCAGCATACCCGGCTTCAGCAGGTGCTGTGAATGAAGCACGGACCTTGTCCAGCCAGGCGATTGCCCGCGGTGTGGTAAGGGATCCGACAGAAGAGGAACTGATGAACTGGAACCAGTCTGAGACACCGATTGTCCAGCATAAAAAAGCGGTCGGTGATGATGACATGGCCCATGATTATGTCTCAATTCCGTTTGACAACAATGATCTGGAGGTCCCCACATTCCTGAGACGTAAAGCTGATTAAACGTATCCATGGGGAGGCAAAAGCGCTTTGCGCCCCGCCATGCGCCACGCGCTTCAATTTCAGAAATTGGCGCTGTTGTAAAGCGGGGAAAGGGGTTGATCAAAGCAGCCCTGGTCTATCCGAATACCTATCGGGCCGGTATGTCAAGCCTTGGGTTTCAGACCGTGTATCGACTGATCAACCAGCTGCCAAAGGTCGCATGTGAGCGGGTCTTTCTGCCGGACCCGAAAACGGCTGCCCGTGGCGACCGGATTCCCCGGAGCATTGAAAGCGGATTGCGCCTTGATCGATTTGATCTGATTTTCTTTTCGATCTCATTTGAAAACGATTTTGACCATCTTGTTCGACTCCTAGGAGAAGCAGGCATCCCTCTGCGATCACTCGATCGAAACCACATCCACCCCCTGGTGGTTGCAGGGGGAGTCGCCTGTTTTCTGAACCCGGAACCCATAGCCCCTTTTATCGACCTGTTTCTGCTTGGAGAGGCAGAGTGTCTGATCACGCCTTTTTTTGATGTCTGTCTGGATTTGCCGGATAAAAAAGATCTGTTGGATGCCATTGAGGCCCGAGTGCCCGGCGCCTATGCGCCAGGACGGCACCAGGACGGAAAACCTTTTCAAATCAAGGTGCAATACCTTTCAAAACTTGATGACATCACAACACACAGTGCCATTTTGACTGAAGGCACGGCCTTTAAAGATACCTTTTTGATCGAAATCCTTAAAGGCTGTCCGCATGGCTGCCGTTTCTGCAGCGCCGGTTTTATCTATCGGCCGCCGCGAGCCTACTCTTATAAAAACCTTATCCGCAGCATGGAAGCGGCCCGGGGCAAAAGCCGGAAAATTGGTCTGGTCAGCTCTGCTGTGACAGATCATCCCGACCTTGTCGCCCTTTGCGATCATGCGACTCAGGCCGGTTTCAAACTCTCTTTTTCATCCCTTCGGGCAGACCGGCTCAATGAGACCATCACCCAAGCAGTGTCCGGCTCTGGCGTTAAAACAGCCACCATTGCGCCGGAAGCCGGTTCCGAACGAATGCGCCGGATCATTAACAAGAATCTGGATGAAACCGATATCCTGTCCGCAGTCAGACAGATCGTAAAGTCCGGTATCATCAATTTAAAACTTTACTTTATGGTCGGCCTGCCGTTTGAAACCGATGATGATGCAAACGCCATTGGAGCCCTGACATTAAAAATCAAAAAGGTCTTTTTAGCAGAATCACAAAAGCAAAAAAAAATCGGTACCATTACCCTGAGCATCAACCCGTTCATTCCCAAACCCGCAACCCCCTTCCAATGGGCAGCCATGTCCGGGGATGCGGTTTTAAAACACCGGGTGAAATTGATCCGGAATGCCTTAAAAACAACTGCCAACGTCCGCATTAATGTTGAATCACTGCGCAAGGCGAGGATTCATGCCCTGCTCTCCCTGGCAGACCGGAACGCAGCTGATCTGATCGAGGCTGCCGCGCAAAAAGGCTGGGCAAGCGTTATCAAAACGAATGCAGCCTATTGCAAAACAATGATTGAAACAGAAAAGGACGTGCTGTCTGCCCTGCCCTGGGATTTTATAGACAACGGTGTTAAAAAGGATTTTTTAATTCAGGAATGGGAACGGGCAAAAGCAGAAAAAACAAGCCCTGCCTGCCCCATGACAGAC